>JBJECR010000098.1:0-2253 GCA_051871275.1 Muribaculaceae bacterium
TGTGAAAATAGAACACCCGCTTCATTGCGTCCACCCGATAGCTGAATAGTTACAAGGCTGCTACTTTCGTATCAGCCTTTATCGTTTGTTGTCTTACCTGGATTCGAACCAAGACAGGCAGAACCAAAAACTGCAGTGCTACCATTACACCATAAGACAATCATCAATGCTCAAAAAATGCTCTTCATTTTCTAAAGCGTTGCAAAGGTACAAACTTTTTTTCTTATTCTCCAAATTTTTGAGAACTTTTTTTGTGAATCTTACAAAATTTGGCAAATTTGGCAAAGTCTATGCCACTTGGCATTTTGCAAAATTGGAGGAATTAACCTGCATCAATTGTGGAAAATTGGTGAAGTAAACCGGGCATCATCAGTGTGTCGGAGACACGCTGACGATGAGGAGCCTCGGTGAGGCTCCAATTGTGGGAACCCTTTAGCCGGACGCAGTTGCTTAGTGCTTGTCAAGGCTTGCCTTGGTGCACGTTGCGAAGCATAGCAGCAAGTCAAACGCCGGGTTCACTCCGCTGAGTATGCTACCACAACCACGCCCCTCCAGGGCTTCCGGTTTGCTCCGCAGGTATGTTTGGGATGCCGTGGCATGCCACGGCACTACAAGCAAATTATGCATTATGAATTATGCATTATGAATTATGCATTCGGAAAGCTTGCAGCAATGCGTTATTTCACAAGTTCTTTCTTTACGCTACCGTCACTCATCTTGACGATGTTGATGCCCTTTTGAGGAGCGGAGAGGATGCGACCGGTGATGTCGTAGCGAACAGTTTCAACTGCATTTTCTGCTGAAATCATTTCTGCTGCGGAATATTCGCTAAGTTTCTTGATATACAGGAGTTTACCCCAGTTGCTGTCTGCCTTGTATGCTTCAATAGAGCCTTCCGGAACGTAAAGCGTAGTTGTCTCTGCGAAAGCACTCAAATCTGCACCATCGTATGCAGGAGGGACAGCAGCCGCGAGTGTGATTTCTTTTAGTTTGCTGCATGATGTAAGATTACCCAAACCTATATTGCTGATAGTGGAAGGCAAATGAAGCGTTTCCAAAGCACCCATATAGCGTATCACTTGCGGGTTAATTTCTGCAATACCTTCACATATAGTGAGTTCTTTTATTTTAAATGCGTAATAAAATGCGTAGTCGTTAATTGATGTAACTCCGTCAGGTACTGTATAACTTTCACCCTCTTTATATGAAGGATAAATGTAGAGCGTTTTCATATCTGCCGTGAAAAGTACGCCGTCAGCTGCAGTGTATGTGCTATTACCCTCGCTAACAGTGAATTGCACCAAATTAGAACCTCTAAAGGCATCAGGGTCAATATATGTTACGGTGGAAGGTATATTTATTTCGGATATATAGCAGTATTCAAATGCACGTTCTTGAATTTCCAGAAGTCCTTCATTGAGAACTACTTTTCTTACCATATTTCCGCTTTTGTAACCCGGAAATTTAAAAAAGTTGTAACAGATACCCCTGGTGTTTTCAGGGAATGTAATCACGGTTTCAGTGGTAATCTCTCCAATATAACCAATAGCATAACCACCAAAAAGATAAACACCTTCTTCTCCTGTGAGAATTCTGACATAATTTGAATCTGTGAATGAACCTTTGCCAAGTGATTCAAGTTCTTCCGGAACGTTTTTTATCTCCTCAAGTTTGGTGGTGCCAAAAAATGCATATTCGCCGATTCTCTTGATTCCTTCCGGCAGAGTGATTGATGTCACTTCTGTTTTATTCTGAAATAGTCTTGAGCCAATGGCGGTAACCACATATTCGTCTGTTCCGTCTGTGACTTTGTTCTCCATCACCACCACTGTGGGCAGTTCATCTGTGCATTGGATTGCCGTAGCTTCTCCTGCGGCTTCACTCTCAGTGCCATACTGATACACAATACCGTTCACTGTTACTGTTCCGGCTAATGCTGCTAATGCTGTTGCCGCTGAAAATAGGGTAAAAAACAATTTCTTCATAAGTTTACACAATTTAGAAGTTAAACATTATTTTTGTTTTATGGACTGTGGTTTGTTTTTTGCAAATTTACCACAATCCACCCCTTTTATATGCAACACTTTCGGACAATAGTTTGGCAAAATCGGACAAAATGCCGGAAAACCGCCGATTATTCACAAAAAAAGAGCTGAAACTTTCGCTTCAACTCTTTGTCGGGGTGAAAGGATTCGAACCTTCGACCCCCTGCTCCCAAAGCAGGTGCGCTAACCGGACTGCGCTACGCCCCGA
>JBJECR010000099.1:0-9889 GCA_051871275.1 Muribaculaceae bacterium
TATTTATCTATTTGACAAATAATCAGTTAACTATTTGTAGAATATCCCTAAGGTATTTAGGGAGAACATTGAGAACCTTAAACTCTAAATTTCTTAAAAGTTCTACGGCTACTTAAAAGTGCTAAAGGCTCGTTAAGAGCCTAAAAAGCAGAAAAAAGCCGCTCTGCGGAATGCAAAGCGGCTTTAATTTTGTATGCTATAAATCTTTAGAATTCAGCATTACCCGGAGTACGCGGGAAAGCAATCACGTCAGAATTTTTAGAATTTAGCATTACCCTGCGTAAGCGGGAAAGCAATCACTTCAAAATTTTTAGAATTCAGCATTACCCGGAGTACGCGGGAAGGCAATCACGTCGCGGATATTTGTCATACCTGTCACAAAGAGGACAAGACGCTCAAAGCCAAGTCCGAAACCGGAGTGAGGCACTGTGCCGAAACGACGAGTATCCAAGTACCACCACATGTCTTTCATCGGTATATTGAGTTCCTCAATGCGTTTGAGAAGTTTGTCGTAGTTTTCTTCACGCTCGGAACCACCGATAATTTCACCGATAGCCGGGAAAAGAACGTCCATAGCACGGACAGTCTTGCCGTCTTCGTTTTGCTTCATATAGAAAGCCTTGATTTCCTTTGGATAGTCTGTGAGGATAACGGGACGTTTGAAATGTTCTTCCACAAGGTAACGTTCATGCTCGCTCTGCAAGTCAGCACCCCAATAAACAGGGAATTCAAACTTCTTGCCGCACTTTTCAAGGATTTCCACACCTTCCGTGTAAGGCAGACGTACAAATTCTTGACTTACAACCTGTTTCAGTCGTTCAATAAGTCCTTTGTCGTACATATCGTTGAGGAACTGAATGTCGTCTGCTGCATTTTCGAGCGCGTAGTTGATGCAGTATTTAATAAAGTCCTCAGCGAGGTCCATGTTGTCCTTGATGTCGTAGAATGCAATTTCCGGCTCAATCATCCAGAACTCTGCGAGGTGACGCGGAGTGTTTGAATTTTCTGCACGGAATGTAGGGCCAAAGGTGTAGATAGCACCAAGAGAGGTGGCACCAAGTTCGCCTTCAAGCTGACCGGAAACTGTTAGAGCGGTAGGTTTTCCAAAGAAATCCTGTGAATAATCCACGCTACCGTCTTCTGCCTTTGGTAAATCATTGAGGTTCAATGTAGTAACCTGGAACATTGCACCTGCACCTTCGCAGTCGCTACCCGTGATGAGCGGAGTATGGAGATAGAAGAAGCCTCTTTCGTTGAAGAATTTGTGGATTGCGAAAGCGAGAACGCTTCTTACGCGGAAAACAGCACCAAACGTGTTTGTACGCATACGCAAGTGTGCTTTTTCGCGGAGAAATTCCAGTGTGTGACCTTTTTTCTGGAGTGGATATGCTTCCGGGTCTGCAGTGCCATATACTTCCAGGGTTTCAGCCTGAATTTCGCATGACTGACCTTTACCCATAGATTCCACGAGTTTTCCGGTAACGCAGATTGCAGCACCGGTAGTGATAGGTTTGAGCGATTCTTCATCGAATTTCGCCATGTCAAACACTATCTGTATGTTTTTGATTGTAGAACCGTCGTTAAGAGCCACAAACTGAACGTATTTGTTGCCGCGGCGTGTTCTAACCCAACCCTTTACGCAGACATCGCTGCCAAGCAGTTCGGGGTTGAAAATATCAGCAATTTTAGTTCTTTCCATTCTTTGATTTGCTTATATAATGTTTTATTCAAAAGAGCCCATTTTGAGGTAGTTCACTTCTTCCTGAGTGAGGTAACGCCAGCGTCCACGCGGCAGGTTTTTCTTTGTAAGTCCTGCAAAGTAAACGCGGTCCAGTTTTGTCACGCGGTAGCCGAGTGATTCAAAAATACGGCGTACGATGCGGTTTCTGCCGGAGTGAATTTCAATTCCTGCCTGGTTGCGGTCTGTTTCTGTAGCATAGCTGATAGCATCTGCATGGATAGGTCCGTCTTCAAGCTCGATACCGTCGGCAATTTTCTGCATATCTTCTTCCGCAATGTCACGGTCGCACCATACGTGGTATATTTTTTTCTTGACGTATTTCGGGTGAGTGAGTTTGGAAGCAAGGTCGCCATCGTTTGTGAGCAAGAGCACACCGGTAGTGTTTCTGTCAAGACGTCCTACAGGATAAATTCTCTCGTTGCAAGCACCTTTTACGAGGTCCATAACAGTTGTACGTCCGTTCGGGTCATCGGAAGTTGTGACGCAGTCTTTAGGTTTGTTGAGAAGGATGTAGCACTTGCTTTGCAGTGTTACCACTTCGTCCTTAAATTCCACTACGTCAACCGGTGAGATTTTTGAGCCGAGTTCAGTAACCACAGTGCCGTTAACCTTCACAAGTCCTTGCTGGATAAATTCATCAGCTTCACGGCGAGAGCAGATACCTGCATTTGCCATAAATTTGTTCAAGCGTACCTGTTCGTTTGGATCCGGAATCGGCATTTCGTACTCAATGCGTTTTGGACGCGGAGTGAAGCTCTTTCCGGGACGCGGACGCTGCTGCTGGGGACGACGGTTAAATCCGCCTTGCTGATAGCCGCCACCGCCGTTCTGACGGTAACCGCCATTATTTTGGCGATAGCCACCGCCGTTATTATTGTTCTGGCGATAGCCGCCATTATTGTTTTGGCGATAGCCACCATTATTGTTATTCTGACGATAGCCGCCTGCATTGTTCTGGCGATAGCCGCCGTTGTTTTGACGGTAACCGCCATTATTCTGGCGATATCCGCCATTATTATTTTGCTGTTCATCGGAAGAGTAACCGCCGTCGTTGTTGTAGCCGCCCTGTGCACGGTAACCGCCGTTATTTTGGCGATAACCGCCATACTGCTGCTGACGGTAACCGCCACCGTTATTCTGGCGATAGCCACCACCGTTGTTTTGACGATAGCCGCCATTGTTTTGGCGATAACCTCCACCGTTGTTGTTTTGATAATACCTGCGTTCTTGATTCTGATTGTTCTGGAAATTCTGTTGTGCTTCTGAATCATTTTCAGACTTAGGCTCAGCGGATGTAGAGTCAAAACGCTGAGAATAGTCCGCATGGTCATAATTACCGGAGTTTTGGTAATCACGGTTAGTGAATCCTTGTCTAGAATAGCCTATTCTTGGTCTTTTAGGCTTTTTTTCTTCATTTTCCATCTTTGTTACATTGTTGATAGACATAGCCTCTCGGCATTGTCAATTTGGTTAAAAAAATGATTTATAATGTTTTATTAGTGAATTATCGGAAACTTATATCTTTGTGTTATATGTATCCACAATCTTTTCTATCTTTTTGCAGTGCAAAAATAGCAATTATTTTTGACATTAAAAACAAATTTTCTACTAAAAAGTTCAGTATCCGGTGTAGTTGTGGGGCGTAATTTGCAGCAATTCTTCTTTCACGCTCTGAGGCACATCAAGTCCGGCAATAAATTCCGCTATGCTTTCCTGTGTCACGGCAGTGTTTTTGCGAGTCAGAGCCTTCAACGTTTCGTATGGATTCGGATAGCCCTCGCGGCGGAGAATAGTCTGGATTGCCTCTGCCACCACATTCCACATCTTGTCCAGATCCGCATCTATAGCAGCCTTGTTAAGCAGCAGTTTGCCAAGTCCCTTGATTGTGGATTGGATTGCAATCACAGCATGTGCCATAGGCACGCCCACATTTCTCAGGACAGTGGAGTCCGTGAGGTCTCTCTGAAGACGAGAAACAGGTAGCTTTTGTGCCAGATGAGCTAAAATGGCATTTGCAATACCCATATTTCCCTCGGAATTTTCAAAATCTATAGGATTTACCTTATGCGGCATGGCTGATGAGCCCACTTCTCCGGCACGGATTTTCTGTTTGAAATATTCCATAGAGATGTACATCCAGAAATCGCGGTCAAGATCCAGGATTATGGTGTTAATGCGTCGCATTGCGTCAAAAACGGCGGCAAGATTGTCGTAGTTGCTGATTTGTGTGGTCCATTCTTCACGTTTTATACCCAGATTGTCTGCAAGAAAAGCATTTGCAAATTTTCTCCAGTCATAGCCCGGGAATGCCACTTTGTGAGCGTTCATATTACCCGTAGCACCACCGAATTTACCGCTTATAGGCGTATTTTTGAGCGAATCCAGCTGCTCGCGAAGTCTATATACATAAACTCTTATTTCTTTTCCCAAGTGCGTAGGCGATGCCGGCTGTCCATGTGTGCGTGCAAGCATAGGGATTTCCGCCCATTCGTTTGCATAGCTCTCAAGGACGGCAATAAGTTGCTCTAAAAGAGGATAATAAACGTCACGCAGAGCATCTGCTATAGACATCGGCACGGAAGTATTGTTAATGTCTTGAGACGTAAGCCCGAAGTGAATAAATTCTTTGTATTGTTCCAACCGGAGTTCGTCAAAACGCTGCTTGATAAAGTATTCGACAGCCTTGACGTCGTGATTTGTAACGGATTCTATTTCCTTAATTTTTTTAGCGTCTTCCGGAGTGAAATTTTCATAAATGCCACGGAGTTCGGCAAAAAGTTCCGGTTTTACACCTTGAAGCTGCGGGAGTGGCAACTTACATAAAGCAATAAAATACTCTATTTCCACTTTTACTCTGTATTTCATCAGAGCATATTCGGAAAAATACTCACTCAGTGCTTTTGTTTTTGAATGGTAGCGGCCGTCAACAGGTGATACGGCTGTAAGAGCCTGTTTCATAAAGAAAGTTAAATAAATGAGGTCGCAGATTTTTGATTGATTTTTGTCCTGAACTGAAGGAGCTTAGCGAGCTAAGTGACTGAAGTGAAGGGCGAAAAGCAACAAAAAGATGCGATGCTTTAGTATTATTTATGTTTTTTATATTTGTCATTTTCTATTTTGTATTTTTGTTTCTTTAATATTCTTTAGCCTGCTCTGCCATTCATTGGCATCTTTGTCCGTGCTTAACGGTTATGTGGCTCGCCACACGCCCTTTTAAGCACAAACAAATCTGCTCAATGACTGACAGCCTCATTTTTTAACATTTCTTTTGAAACAGGCTCTAAGATCATTAAATTGCATCAATAAGACATTTTTGGTTTTACGCAGTGCAAAGTTAGAGCCTTTGGGATAATTATCCAAAAAATATCACATATAAAATTTGGAAATATAAAAATTTTTGTATTATATTTGCAAAAAGAACAATCTTAACAACACAACTTTTGAGTTATGCTCGTAATCGCAGATAGTAGTTCCACTCGCACCGAATGGACACTCGTAGAAAAAGGAAAAGTAATAGAACATGCCACTACCGGAGGTCTTAATCCATACTTTCAAACACGCAGAGAAATAAGCCACTGCATACGTCTTGAATTGCCGGAAAGTTTTTTCAAAAAGCGCTGGGATCATGTGTATTATTATGGTGCCGGCTGTGCCAATGCAGAAAGGTGTAAAATCATGGAATCCAGCCTTGTGGCTCAGTTTAAGACACCGGTAACCGTGGAAAGCAACCTTCTCGGTGCCGCAAGAGGTCTGTTTGTACGCAAACCGGGCTTGGCTTGCATAATAGGCACCGGTTCAAACTCTTGCATTTACGATGGCGAAAGGATTGTAAAAAATATCCGCTCGCTGGGCTACGTCCTCGGTGACGAAGGTAGCGGAGCATACATCGGGAAGTCTTTTGTGAGCGACTGCCTGAAGGAACTTGTGCCAAAAGAACTTGCAGATGAATTTATAGAGGAATACGGCATCAATCCTGACGACGTGATGGACGAAATTTACGTTAATGCCGTGGCGAGCGTGCTTCTTTCTTCATATTCAAACTTTCTGCTCAAGCATCTGGATCACCCATACGTGCATCAGCTTGTCTATGACTCTTTTATGAAATTTTTCACTCGAAACATAGCTTCATACGACTATGACACCCACGAAATATCTGTTGTAGGTAGTGTTGCTTGCAATTTTGCCACTATCCTGCATGAGGCTGCAAAAGATTTCGGCGTGAAAATAAACAAAATTATCCCGTCTTCCATGCCGGGACTGGTAGAATTTCACTCAAAGGAATAAATTTTCTCAAAAAGAGCGGATTTAGCTAAAGTAGCTATTTTAGCAATCTTAGCTATCTTAGCTATTTTAGCTATTTTAGCTATTTTAGCTATTTTAGCTATTTTAGCTATTTTAGCTATCTTAGCTATTTTAGCTATTTTAGCTATCTTAGCCGGGATTTTAGCTTGGATCAATTTTTTTCTTATCCCACTGAAGCCTTGCGATAGAGCACTATCGCAATGATGAGATATATAAAATTCGGTATCCACATAGCTATAAAGGGTGACGTAAGTCCGGAAATAGCAAAGGTGGAAGTAACAGTCATAAACAAGATATAGCTAAAACTGAGAACGAGTCCGATACCGATATTAAGCCCCATACCGCCTTTCACTTTCTTTGACGAAAGCGACATACCGATAATAGTGAGAATAAATGCTGCCGCACACATAGCGTAACGGCGGTGATTTTCTATTTCAAAAGTCTTAATATTTGCCACACCGCGTTCTTTCTGGCGGCTGATGTATTCCTGCAACTGCGGAGTGGTGAGTTTTTCGTGGTCGTTTTTAGCAATAAGGAAGTCGCTCGGCTCTATAGGGATAATAGTGTCAAGTCTGTAGCCTTTTGTGATAAATTCTCGATTATCCTTGAAATTACGTATCATATAGTCACGAACTTGCCACATATTCAGAGTGTCGTATTTCACTGTTTGAGCCGTAAGTCTGGATACAAGTTTCTTGTTTTCAAAGGATTCCAGAGAAAATTTATACCCCGTTTTGGTTGCATTATCATATCGGTTTATGTACGCAATCTGCCCGGGTGAAACTTGAAGCATAATGTTCGAGCCATAATCCACACGTTTGTTTTTGACGTAAGTGTTCATGTACTCTATTCTTTCCACATTTGCCGGCGGAATAATGTAAGCACTCAGCACATAAGACGCTACGGCAATCACAGTTGCGGAAATAAGGTAAGGTCTCATAAATCGCCTGTAACTTACACCGGAAGAAAGAATTGCTATTATCTCGGAATTATCTGCCATTTTACTCGTGAAGAAAATCACGGCAATAAAAGTGAACAGCGGTGAGAACTGATTTGCAAAATACGGCAAAAAGTTCAAAAAATAATCAAAAATTGTGGCACTCAACGGAGCTTTCAGGAATGAATCCAACTTCTCGTTGATGTCAAACATTATCGTGATGGCAAGAATCAATACGATAGCAAACACGTAAGTTCCCAGAAACTTGCGTATTATGTAAAAATCTATGGTTTTTATCGGTCTTCGCATCGCTTTGCCTCCTTTGCGGATAAAAAAAAACTTTACAGACGAGTGGTGACACGGACGAGCATTTCCTCTTTCCACGTCTTAAAGTCACCTGCAAGAATATGCTTGCGAGCCTCGCGTACGAGCCACAAATAAAATGCAAGATTATGTATAGACGCTATTTGCATTGCCAGAAGTTCCTGACTGATAAAGAGATGACGCAAATATGCCTTTGTGTAAACGCGATCCACATAGCTCGGTCCGTCTTCCTGGATAGGAGTGAAATCGTCCGCCCACTTCTTGTTTCTCATATTCATTATGCCATTTGAAGTGAACAGCATGCCGTTACGCCCGTTTCTTGTAGGCATCACGCAGTCCATCATATCTACACCGCGGTCTATAGCCTCCAGAATATTTGCAGGAGTACCTACGCCCATAAGGTAACGCGGACGGTTCGCCGGCAAAATGTCGTTCACCACCTCTATCATCTCATACATCACTTCCGCAGGCTCTCCAACTGCAAGTCCGCCGATAGCATTGCCGTCGGCACCAAGTGATGCCACGAAACGTGCGGATTCCTGACGCATATCTTTATACGTACATCCCTGAACTATAGGAAAATACGCCTGTGAATAGCCATATAGCCCTTCCGTTTCCGTATAGTGCTTCCAACCGCGTTCAAGCCAGCGGAGAGTCAAATCCAGGGATTTACGAGCATATTTTCTATCTGCCGTTCCGGGAGTACACTCATCAAGTGCCATCATAATGTCTGCACCTATAATCCTCTGAGTATCAACAACATTCTCCGGTGTAAAAAGATGCTTGGAGCCATCTATATGGCTGCGAAACCAAACGCCTTCATCAGTGAGCTTGCGATTATCCGAGAGTGAAAACACTTGGAAGCCGCCGCTATCCGTCAATATTGGTCGTTCCCAGCCGTTAAACTTGTGCAAACCGCCTGCAGCACGCAAAATTTCCGTGCCCGGGCGGAGATATAAATGATAAGTGTTTCCTAAAATGATTTGTGCCTTAATGTCATCGCGAAGTTCATGAAAATGAACGCCTTTCACAGAACCAACCGTACCCACAGGCATAAAAATAGGTGTTTCTATCACCCCGTGGTCTGTAGTGATAAGTCCGGCTCTCGCACTGCCATTAGCATCTGTTGCTTGTAATTCAAAATTCATAGGTGCAAAAGTAGTCAAAATTTGCGAAATGGCAAAATACGTGCCACTCACATAATGCCCTTTCATAACTATTTTTGCAACAATCTTTAAATTTTATACTACTATGCAATTTTCAATCAATCTCTCTTACAAAAACGAACTGCGTGCAGGAAACGGCTCGCTTTATTACGTCGTGTCGTACAATGGTGAAAAGCACCGAGTTAATTCCGGCTACACCATCAGCAAAAAGTATTGGCACAAAGCGGCAGGAATAGTCAACGCAGACAAAAACGACCACGCCGGAAAAGTCCTTTTCCGCACAGACTGGGAAATGAAGCAAATCATCAACACTCTCAATGCAGAATACTCAAACTTTGGCACAGTATCACTGCAAAATCTTTCACACCTGCTACATAAAATCAGAGAAAAGCAGTCACTCACACGATTTACTCTTCGCACCGTTGAATCACTCAGAAAATCCTACCGTTTCAGAACCGCTGAAACATATATCAGCTCGCTGAAAAAGTTTTTGCACTATATAAATGCTCGCGACATCATGCTCTATGAAATCACACGAGAACTGATTAGGGATTACGAAAATTATCTCCGGAGTGAAGGTCTGTCACAAAACACTTCCGCTTTTTACGTAAAAACTTTGCGCGCTATCTATAACAAAGCAATGGGCGAAAACGGAATATCGGAAAAGAATCCTTTCAAAAACGCATTTACCGGTGTGGCTGAAACAAAAAAGCGTGCTATTTCCTGCTCAATGCTCCACAAGTTAAAAAATTTGGACTTAGAAGATAAACCACACCTAAAATTCGCCCGTGACCTCTTTTTCCTGAGTTTTTATATGCGTGGAATTTCCTTTATAGATATGGCTTACCTGAGAAAAACAGACCTAAAAAACGGTTATATAACCTATTACAGACAAAAAACAGGGCAAAAAATCACTATTAAATGCGAAAAGGAGATGCGTGATATTTTTGTGTATTATTCAACTAAAACTCCATTCTTACTGCCAATCATTGACACAAGAATGAATGACTATAGAAAAACATACTTGAACTGCGAGAAAAAAGTGAACAGGAATATAAAAAAGATAGGCAAAATGCTGAATTTGCCTTTTCCACTTACTCTTTATGTTGCACGACACTCTTGGGCTACTATCGCTCACGATAAAGGAATACCAATCACACTTATCAGCGAAGGACTAGGACATAACAACGAAAAAACCACACGAATTTATATCTCACTCTGCAGCAATAAAGCTATTGATTCCGCAAATAGAAAACTAATTTCACTAATTTAAATTTGCCTAATTGGGCCTTTGCTTTTGCCTCTCGGGCTTCACATCATTCTCAGTTCTCCCGGTCCTCCCATAATTCCCGGTTCTCCCAAAAAAAAAGCCCCACGGATTGTGTCCGTGAGGCTTTCTTCTGAAGGGGGCGGCGACCT
>JBJECR010000100.1:0-9814 GCA_051871275.1 Muribaculaceae bacterium
TGTGACATATAAAGAAAGGATGTACCAAATAACTTAATTTTGATACACCCTCATGCCTGTTCACTCCGTCTCGCTTGCGGCAATCAGAAGCAAACCTGCCGAGCAAACCGGGTTACCGCCAAGATGCAAGCTCGGTGGAGCTTGCGGCAATCAGAAGCGAACCTGCCAAGCAAACCTGGTTACCGCCAAGATGCAAGCTCGGTGGAGCTTGCGGCACTCGGTTAACCCCACCTTGCCGCAAAGCGGCTAGGTGGGGTAAGTAACTGATACACAACCAAAATGAGCTAAGTCGTATATGACTTTGCTCATTTTGCAAAACGCTAAGTCGTATAGACTTTGCAAAATCTTATGCGTTAAAAAACTGTGTAAAAGCTCGGATGATGTACAGCATATCTTGGGCAGACGCCGTTTCTCGCACTGAGTGCATTGCCCACTGTGCCGCTCCCATATCCACGCCGCGCAGATTTATTTGTGCCGTCAACTTATTCCCCAGCGTAGAGCCTCCTGCTACATCACTGTGATTTACGAAATACTGGTACGGCACTCCCGCATCCTCACAAATTGTGCGGAAAACCGCTGCTGAATCCGCATCAGACATGTATTTGCAGTTGGCATTTATCTTTATCACCGGTCCGCCGCCGACCACAGGGTGATTAGTAGGGTCTTGCTTCTCCGGATAATTCGGGTGAGTGGCATGACCGTTGTCTGCGGAAATCATGAATGAAGATGCCACGGCACGCATATATGTCTCATCATCGCCGCCCAGAGATGCTACTATTCTCTGCAAGATGTGAGTCAAAACAGGTGAGCAAGCTCCTTGCTTTGTCTCGGACCCCGTTTCCTCATTGTCAAAAATAGCCATCACTCGTGTCATACTGCAGTTTTCAGACTCCAGCAGGGCAGACATTGCGGAGTATGCCATAGAGAGGTCATCAATGCGGCCGGACGTGAGAAACTCATTGTTCACGCCTACGAGGCATGCCGGAGTTGTGTCGTAAAGCGTAAGGTCAAAGTCCAAAATCTCTTTCGGACTGACTTTCAGCTCTTCCGCCACGAGTTTCAGCACATAGCCGTCTTTTTCCGCAGCCTCATTGATGTGTGCAATCACGGGGAGCATATCTTTCTGCTTGGAAAGATGATTACCCTCGTTTACACTGCGGTTGTAGTGGATAGCGAGGTGAGGAATCGTGAGAAGCGGACGAGAAAAGTTTACTAATTTTGTTACGGGGTGAAGCGGATTTTCGCCGCGAAGAATCACACGTCCGGCTATAGATAGAGGACGGTCAAACCAAGTGTAGAGAATAGGTCCGCCATACACTTCCGTATTCAGTTTCAGGATGTTACCGGCACAGAGCATTTCCGGAGCGGGCTTGATGCGGAAACCCGGAGAGTCGCTGTGGGCGGTGATGATTTTGAATCCGTTGCAGACAGGCTCCGTGGCTGCTACAAAGGCAAAAATAGCGGAACCGTTTTGTGTGACGTAGTATTTTCCACCGGGTTTTATTTCCCATTTGTCACGTTGGTCAAGGTGACTAAAACCTTGAGCATCAAGACGATTTGCGATATTGTTTACAGCAAGAAAATTGCATGGACTATTGTCTAAAAATTTCATCAAGTCTTGCAACTTAGGGTCTGTCTGTTTCATGATTGAATGGTATTTAAGGTTTTGCTACTTGTTTTTTAGAGTCTGCACCGCGGCGTTTTGGTGCAGGATCCGGTTCTGCCATAAGTTTTATAAATTCCTCGGAAATATTAAATACGTCTTCCGGTGAAGTCGGTCGCAGATTCGGGTACCACTTGAACTGCTGGAGGAAAAGTTGCGATTTCTTTGCCAGGTAAAGCGGAGTGATAGTGCTGGAAGATTCCGGCCAACATTTCATTTTTTCCACATTATTATTTACGAAATCAGCAGAGAGGTAGCTGGATTCCAGGCTTACCACTTTGTTGTATGTGGAATCGTTTTCCTCGGGGTAAGAAATTGCGAGCACATTACCGGAAACGTCAAGTTTTTTGAGGTGTCCGTCATAGAATGTGGCGAGCATCTCTTTGCCTGTGAGTTGCTGATAAAAGCCGGGCTCTATTTCTTCCGCCATAAAGCCGAATTCCGGGAGTAGGGCATAATCCACAGTGGAATCGTTTAGATGCACTTGAATCACATTTCCGAAAATCTGGCGGTTGTCGCTCCACACTATCGGGTGTCGGTCCATGTACAGCATGGAGTCTTTTTGCTCAAAAGTCAGCGAGTCGCAGATGCCTTGCATGTCTGAGCGGAAAAATTTCACGCGGTGTGCCGCTATCACATAGTGGGTTGTGTCTGTGGTCTCAAAAGAGAGTGAATCAATTGCCGGAATGGTGTAAATCTCTCTGTAAGAACGGATTGTGTCGGAGTGCAGATATAGGGTGTCGCCTTGTGAGAATTCTCTTGCCATGGCACGACCTGTGGCAAGGGCACTGTCTGTCAGCTCGTTGTAAAAGCCGTAATCACCCGTCAGAATCATGGAATTTGCGGAATCCGTCAGAATCATATTTCCGTATGCCTCGCCGATACCCGTTTTGCGGTTGTAATAGAGCGAATCGCCCGTGAGGGTATTGTTGTTTGACGTTATCACGAAGGAACGGCGATAAAGACTTGCATCAGACGTTTCCGTGTTGTAAATTGCTGAGTCTGTGTAGATTCTGCCGTCTTTGTTTGTGATTATTGACCGTTGGTCCAGCTCTGCAATATGAGTTTGAGTGTTGTAGTAGAGATTATCCGTGAAAATTCTCAGTGTGTCTGCATCGCGGAGCGAGGTCAGCACCACATCGTCTGTAAACACTGCTTCCGAGGTTGACGGTGAATATTCGCCGTAACGGGAAACAAGGTTATTTTGCTTGTCATTCAGCTCGCCTCCCACTTCATAGTAGCCAAGGTCTATGCCCAGGTCGTAGTTGAAAATGGTGGTGGTGAGTTCCACATCTTTATTTATAAGGCGTACCACTTTCCCCGGGTTTGAATAGAGGATTGCAAGCTGAGTGGAATCCGTATATACAAGTTCGTCTGCATACACAAACAGTGTGTCGCCTTGTTCCATTCTCACATTGCCGTAAGCCTCAATGGAACTTGTGGCATCAAAGAAATGGGCACTGTCGCAGTACATAAACATATCGCCGCGACGAAATTCCACATTTCCCGTGAGTATCTGGAAATCCTCCCCGTCTCTTGCCAGAAGTTGATCCGCATGTTCCAGGAAGATTTTGCCTTTCTGGTAGCGGTTTGCGGTTGGGATTTGCGGAGTGATAGGCGTATTGTCTTTCTTGGGCGTGATAGCGGTCACGCTTGAAAAAAAGAGGGAAAAAACTACGATTGCGACGATTGCCAATGGTAGTCGTCGCAAGCCGTTGCTATGTTTTTTGTTGCTCATTGAGCCGTAAAATCTTTATGCTGAAGTGCTGTTATTTCTTCCAACCTGAGTGTTCAAAGTCACATTCGTCCCATCCGTCCTCGATTTTGACGTATGTGTCTTTGATTTTTTTGTCAACCCACTCTTTGATAATTTTTTCCTGAATGGATTTTTCATAGAGTGCTTTTATAGTCTGGAAGTCGTCGGAAAGGTTGGCTTTGTGAGCCGGAATGCGTGATGTGAGTTTCACGATTGCCACAATTTCTCTGTTGCGTTTCGGATCCATCATGATGAACGCATCGGAGATTTCGCCCGGTTGCATCTTATCCACCACTTTTGCCACTTCCTGTGGAAGCTGTGACATTTCAAAGCGTGTAGTACCGTCGTTTTCGTTTGTCATCACGCCTTCGCTGTAGCGTGTATCTTTGTCTTGTGAGATAAACGGTGCTGCTTCTTCAAACGTGAATTTCCCGGCTTTGATGTCGGAAACCACGGAATCCAGGCGGTGTGTGGCTTTTATGAGGTCTTCATCGGAAACTTTCGGGCGGAGAAGTATGTGGCGGGTGTTGATGCGGTCACCACGTTTTTCTATCAGCTGAATAATATGGTAACCATACTGTGTTTCAACGATTTTAGACACTTTTTTCGGGTCGTTGAGGTTAAATGCCACAGCTGCGTATTCCGGTTCGAGGTGACCTCTGCCAAGGAAGCCGATTTCACCACCGCGTACACTGGAACCGGTGTCTTCAGAGTAGAGTATGGCAAGTGTGGAGAAGTCTGCTTCGCCTTTGTTCACGCGGTCCGCATAGTCACGCAGACGTGCTTTTACGTCGTCTATCTCTTGACGCGGTATTATCGGGTTGATAGTGATGATTTTCACTTCCACCTGCAGTGGCACGAATGGTATGCTGTCTTCCGGCAGCGTGTTGAAAAATTTGCGTACGTCAGACGGCGTAGTTTTGACATCTTTGATAAGGCTTCTTTTCACTTGCTCTATTCGTGACTGATTTCTGAGCTGTTCGCCACGCCATTCGCGGAGGTCCGGAATGGTTTTGCGGAAATATTCTTCCACTTTTTCTTTTGTGCCAAGGTTCGTGATGAGGAAGTTAATCCAGGAGTCAACTTGCTGGTGGATAGCGGATTCCTGTACTTCCACGGTGTCTATGTCCGCCTGGTGGAGAAAGAGTTTGTCAATCGCCATACGTTCAGGTATCACGCAGTATGGCTTACCGTTTATTTGCTCTCTGTCGTAGAGCATCTGCTGGTATGTCTCTTCAATTTCAGACTTGTAAATAGGCTGGTCGCCGATAGTCCAAGCCACTTCTTCCACTATATTGTTTTGTGCTGCGGCACTCAGGCATGCTGCAGCAAAAAATCCTAAAAATATTTTTATCAGTTTCACTTTTTGATAGATAATTATTTAATAATGTGACTCTTTTAGCCCGATTTTCGGCTATAAGAGCATATTCTGCTTATGTAAAGTGCAAAGTTACGATTTTTATTACACTCTCCACTCTATAAACGGCTTATTTTTAAGCAAAAGTCAATAAAAAATGTTAATCCAACTTGCAGTTTATGGTGATTTGCCCGTTATCTTCAGCTTCTTTGAGGAGCGAGAGGCGGAGCAAACGGTCATATTCCGCACGACGGCTGTAGGCGAGAATATCCTTTATTGTTTCCTTTGCAAACTCGTAGGGCATAGTCTTGCCGGAAGGGATATATTCCGAAATACTAAGCAGATACGTGAAATCTCCCTGACTTATTTCCAAATTTTTATGCGTGGCAAGGAAAGCATCAGGGTCGCTGCCAAACTCCGCCGGAATCAGGCTTTCTATCCGTTCCCAGTCCACCCACCTGTCACGGAAATAGTCATAATGGATAGCACCGTCAAGGCATTGCTTTTCCAGTTTGTCTATATCTTCCGTCTTTGTGGAAACGTACCATTTTTTTGCATTTTTCAGCGAGGGCGACTCGTTTGGAATTTTCAGGTAAATGCCCTTAAGTATAGGACGTTGCAGTTTCAGTTCTACCGGATTTTCGTCGTAGTATTTCTTTATGGAGTCTTCCGTGATTTCACTTTTTATGCGGTCGTCAAACATTCGGCGGCGGTATTCGTAAGTGATAAGTTCATTGCGGTATTGCTCCGTCATACGGTCTATTTCCGTGAGGTCGCCGATGTTTTGCGATGCTATTTCACTGATTAGGCGGCTGTCTATCCACGAGCGGATGAATGAGTGTGCCAGGGCTGTGCTGTCTTCTGCAGAAAGACCGGACGGCAACTGTTTCCGGAGGTCATCAAGAGTTAGCACCGCATTGCCCACGGTTACTAAAATATCTCCGCTGTCCTGCTTGTTTTTATTTGAGCAAGCTGTAGAAAGGATTATGAGCAGCAGAACGGCGGAGATAAATATGCTGTGATTTCTTTTTGCCATTTTAGATCTTTTTGTCTTGCAAAGATAATATTTTTAAGCGTATAAAGCAAAAATTGGCAAAGTTATGCACAACTTTGCCAATTTTATATCTTTCCGCCAATTTGCTAAAGTAGCTATCTTTGCTAAATTAGCTAAATTAGCTAAATTAGCTATCTTAGCAGTGATTGTTATTTCAGCTGCTTCAGCGCTTTCTTGTTCACCTTGTACTTGTGAGTGGTGCGGAGCTGCTCTACCCATTCATTTTCAAGGTATGCCTGATAGTCTGCAATTACGGCACCGCGAACGTCTGTTGCTTCTTCCGGCTGACTCAGGATTGAGTATGCATACGGGAAGTAGTATGCCCAGCGACCGTTGTTTTCAGGTTTGTCCTTGCCGAAACCTACTGCATCTACTATCGCATTTTCGCCTTCTGCCGCAATCACTTTTTCAACTTTCACGTCTTTGCCGAATTTCTTACGCATAGTCTTCACAAGTGTGTCTGTATCTATCACGTTTTCAGCAAGATAGCCGAGCGCTTCGCTGCGGATTGAATCACTTGTAGCAAAGATGATATAGCCTTTGAATTTAGGCGCATTCCAGGTGTATTTGTCTTTGTTCGCACGGAAAAATCTGTTAAGTCCTTCTTTGTCCTTAGATGCTTTTTCCCACACGTTGCGGTTGCTGATTTCAAAGAGCAGAATGCCGTCGTGGTATTCGTTGAGGAGGTTACGGTATTCCGTATTTTCTTCCGGCAAGCGGTCTATTTCAATAGCCACAACTTTCTTATCTACAAGCACTCCGCAATTTCCCATAATGAGGAGTTTCACATCGTCCGGTTTCACTTTTGCCGTTACAGGCATGGATGCAAACAGCTCGGAAACAGTGATTGCATCGCCGGTGTTAAATGTGACGCATTTGCGAGTATCGTTTGCAAACTGTGCTATCACCACAGAGTCGTAACCTTCGTTGGCTCTGCATGCTGCGTAGATTTCTTCTATCACTGCTTCGTCAACATTAGGAGCATATTTTTCTTTGAGTTGGCGAACTTTCACTTCACGTGCCTTTGAGGAGCGTCCGTCGTTCATAATCTGGTTTTCCAGGTCTTTGCGTGCTTCCTCAAGAGTAGGGATACCTTTGTGGTCCAGTTTGTGAATGATGTGGTAGCCGTATGATGTAGCGAATGGTTTTGTGATTTCGCCGTCCTGTGCATTGAATGCGGCATCCTCAAACGGTTTCACCATACGTCCTGAACCGAACCAGTCCAGTTTACCACCGTTGCGTGCACTTCCCGGGTCTTCGGATTCTCTTTTTGCCACTTCATTAAAGTCTGCACCGGCAATAAGTACATTGTAGATAGAGTCTATTGCCTCTTTCTGCTTTGCTGCTTGTTCTGCAGGCATTCCTTGTGTGAGTTTGAGGATATGTTCCACGAGTACCTGACCTTTTGCAGGACGAGTTGCATTTACGCGTACAATATGGTAGCCGAAGCCTGAATCAATGACCGGAGAAATCTCACCTACAGGTGTAGTGAAAGCGGCTGTTTCAAATGGTTCCGGAAACATTCCGTTGCCGGTGATGAAGCCCATATCGCCGTTGCCGTTACGTCTCACTGCCGGGTCGATAGAGTGTGCAAGCACCATTGCGTCCCAGGTCACTTTGCCGTTTATGATATCTGTCCTGATGCTGTCCAGAGCATGTCTGGTGGCTAAGTCTTCCTTTGTGTCTGATGAGTGTGCCATCATGATGTGGCTCACGTCAACGTCTTTTTCCATACGGCTGTAAGCCTCGCGGATAAGTCGCTCTTGTGTCTCTTTGTCTGAGAGATAAGGCTGAGCGAGTTCTATTCTGTACTTATCGTATTCTGATACAAAAGCTGCAGTGGTGTCTATTCCGGCAGAAATTGCGTCTGCCACTTTGAGTTTATAAGTCACAAACATGTCAAGGTATTCCTCGGGTGACTGTTTCACTCCCTGCTGCTGATTGTTTTTGTTGTAGAGGTATTCAAATTCGCTCAAGCGTGTTTCCCTATTGTCTATTTTAAGCAATACAGGGTCATTTGAACTGCCTTTTGCGGATGATACTAATGCGGCAAATACCACCGCAAGCGTTAATAGTCCTTTTTTCATGAGTTTTTTGCTAATAATAAAAGGTATATCTCTTTTTTAGTGATTTTACATTATCAAAGTAACGTATTTTTCCCTGTTTTATTGCGTTAAAAAGACGGAGAAAAGCCGCTATTTATTCTAATTAACACAAATTAACGGTTTTGATGGACGGTTATTTGCAGTTATGCAATACTTTTGCAAAAATATTAGAAATAAATCAGTTATTAAAAGGGAAAAAACTATTTAGTAAACTTAAAAAACAGGTATGATTATGAGGCTGAAAACTCTACTTTTATGTTCAAGTATGTTTGCAATGCTCTGTGGTGCATTGCCAGTTTCCGTACATGCACAAACGCCTATTTACGACCGCACTGTGGTGATTGAAGAAGGTACAGGCACATGGTGTGGATGGTGTGTTCGCGGCATCGTGGCTATGGACTATATGAAAAAAACTTACGGTGACAAATTCTTGGGTATTGCAGTTCACGTTAGTGATGTAATGCAATCATACGAATATGCTGTAGGTATAAATATTTCAGGTTTCCCGGGTTGCAATGTTCAGCGTAAATATTTTGCTCAGAAAGTGGAGCAAAATGTCTTTGAAGATTTTTACAATGAAATCCGTGCTACAAAAAGTCTCGGCAAAATCACTATGAAATCCGCTGTTTTGGATCGTCGAAACTATTCCATTTCCGTATCTTCGGAATCCGAGTTCTGCTATTCCGGCGCCGATTCATATAATGTGGCATACGTCCTTATGGAAGATAATGTAACCGGTTATCTACAAATTAACGCTTATTCAGGTGGCGGTAGCGGAGAAATGGGTGGCTATGAAAAATTGCCGTCACCTACACCGGTGGTTTTTGAAGATGTGGCTCGTGCCATCGTTCCGAGTTATGACGGCAGCACTATCACTTCAAATGTGGTGAAAGGACAAAAATATGCTTTTGACTATACCTTTGAGTATCCTAATGCTGTTCAGAAATGTGAAAATCTTTCTGTTGCAGCACTTCTTATTGATGAAAACGGTGAAATTATAAATGCCTCCAAGATGCCTGTAACTATCGCTGAAGATGCAGACAAGGAAAATCCACTCCCGGATGCAGGAAACTTCCGCTATGTGGACTTGGGCTTAAGTGTGCTTTGGGCTGAATCAAATCTTTTGAATGCCGATTATTACTACGAGCAGAGGTGCGAATATCCGCAAATGACCGGTGTTATGGCTAAATGGGCGGACCTTACAGGCAATGGAACAAGCACAAGCGATGATGATTACCCAAATGCTAATCCTCCTGCAAGTATCTCCGGCAGTGAAGATTACGATATTGCTCACGTTAAGTGGGGCTATGGCTGGCGTTTGCCTTCAGACGAGGAAATGCAGGAACTTGTTGATAATTGTACTATCTCCGAGCAAACTATAAACGACAAGAAAGGTCTTGTTCTCACCAGCAAAATAAATGGTAACACTATCTTCTTCCCATATAGCGGATATAGATTAGGTCTTAAGACATCTGAAGCAAGTTCAGGAGGTTATTATTGGTCCGGCACTCTGAATCAAGAACCGGTTGGTGGTACAATTATGGCTTTTGCTCTCAAAATGAAGGCCTCCGGCATGGAAGTTATTTCGCAGCGTAGAGCCACTGCTTGCAGCATCCGTCCTGTTTGTCCGAAACCTTCTGCAGGTGTGGATAACGTTGCTGTTGACTATGCGGAGCCTGTCTCCACTACTTATTATAACCTTTCAGGTATGATGATTCCGGAACCTGAATCCGGTCTCGTAATAGAAAAAACCATTTATAGTAATGGTAAAGTTAAGACATCTAAAAAAATAATACGTAAATAGTCTGAAGCCCTTTCGGACTAAAAAAAGAGGGTGTATCAAAATTAAGTTATTTGGTACATCCTTTCTTTATATGTC
>JBJECR010000101.1:0-39196 GCA_051871275.1 Muribaculaceae bacterium
TTGATTTTTGTCCTGAACTGAAGGAGCTTAGCGAGCTAAGTGACTGAAGTGAAGGACTAAAAGAAACAAAAAGATGCGATACTTTGGTCTTTTTTTTATGTTTTCTGTATTTTCTATATATGTCATTTTCTATTTTATTTTTTAATTTCTTTAACTTATCTTTCTGCCTGCTCTGCCATTCATTGGCATCTTTGTCCGTGCTTAACGGTTATGTGGCTCGCCACACGCCCTTTTAAGCACAAACAAACCTGCTCAATGACTGACAGCCTCATATTTTAACATTTCTTATGAAGCAGGCTCTTGGTCAAGTGGAATAAAGAAAATTGTCTGATTTCTGCAAAATGAGCAAAAATCTCCATTTTTGCTTTAATAGGTAGCAAAGTCATATACGACTTAGCGGTTTTGCAAAATGAGCAAAATCTATACAATTTAGCTCATTTTGACCAGTATATCAGTCACTTCCCCACCTAGCCGCAAGCGGCAAGGTGGGGTTACCTGATTGCCGCAAGCTCCACCGAGCTTGCATCTTGACGTTATCCCGGTTTGCTACGCTTATTCTCTTGGGATGCCGCAGTGTAGGGAATTAGACCAATTAGACTAATTAGACTAATCTCTTGACCCTCATCTCTTGACTGATTCTCTTGGGATGCTGCGGTGTAGGGAATTAGACCAATCTCCAGACTCTAGACACTTGACCCTAGACCCTTGACCCTTGACTTTACTCCAAGCTATCTTTAAATTCTTGCGGTGTGAGACCGGTGTATTTGCGGAAAGAAGTGTGGAAATTGCTGCGGTCGTTGAAGCCTACTTGCTCATGAAGGTGAGATAACTGCAAGTCTTTGCAGTCACAGATGAGTGTTTTGGCATACTCCAGTCTCAGCTGATGACGCCAAGAGCGGAAAGTGGTGTTGTGATAAGCCTTGAAATACGCCACAAGCTGCTGACGCGTGATGTGCAACTCCTCCGCTACCTGGTTCGTGCTTACATCTACTCTGGTAAACTCCTTTCTCATCACCCAGTCGCTGAGGGCTGCCTCGAGTTCTTCCGGTGTGATTTCTTCCGACTTTTCTTCCGTTTCAATTTCAGGTGCAGGGAGCGTGAATGTGACTTTTTCTGATTTGTCATCAAAATCCTCAGCCGCGGCAAGGAAGAATTCACCCTCTATGCAGTAATTTATCAGAGCCACCACCACATACGTGTAATATACGGTGTATAAAATCACAAAAGCATTGTAGCCCCAGTGATTCAGCTGTACGAGCGACACGATGCCCGCAAGGATACCTATGCCCAGAGCACTGTAGAAAAATTTCTTTATCGGATTCAGGTGATAATCTACATTTTCATCGTAATAGTCTTCCAGCTCCGCTTCCGTTTTCTTTACTTGACGACGGAAAACCATGGTGTGCACTACAAGTTGCACAAAGTATGCCGCCACTGCGGGATACCATATAAAGGAGAATATATGCTGTGCATAAACCTTCGTAACCACAAGCAAGCACGTGAGCAACGTGATAATGCCGAAAGCCCACAGGGTATTGCGGAATGTCTTGCTGCGAGTGAGCATCACGGATGCCGTCTGCGTCAGCAGTAACGCCTGGTATGAAGCCACAAAGAGGGTCACAAGTCCTATCCAGTCGCTGCTTTCCTCGTCTATCTTGAATAGTCCGGAAAATGCCAGGATGCCGAACGTAGCCACAAGTATCCAGCGTGCACGGGATAGCGGTTCCCAGCGAATCTTGTCCGGCACATGAACAATAGCCAGCATCACGGCAGAAGTTCCGATAGCCGTGGAAGAGAGTAGGGAAACAAGGTGGTCTATGGTAGTGAGCATACGTTCCTTTTTTGTGAAATAATTGATTTCAATGCCTGTGGATTATCATGAAAAAACCATGCTGTGGTGGCAAATCCTGATTTTCCACCGCAAAGTTACAAAAAAATTAGAATTGCAGGGAATGTTGATGCAAAAAGTGAATTTTGCAGGTTTGTTTGGTGGAGTAATCGGAGTACTCGGAGATCTCGGAGCACTCGGGGTGTCTCGGCTGACGCCGAGGAGGCAATAAGGCTAATAAGAATTATGGCAGGTTTGTTTGGGGAAGCAATCCGAGAACTCGGAGCACTCGGGGGGTCTCGGCTGACGCCGAGGAGGCAATAAGGCTAATAAGAATTATGGCAGGTTTGTTTGGGGAAGCAATCCGAGAACTCGGAGATCTCGGAGCGCTCGGGGGTGTCTCGGCTGACGCCGAGGTGTCAATTATGAATTATGCATTATGCATTATGAGTTATGAATTAGATTAAGCATTATGAATTATGAATTATGAATTATGCATTATGAATTAGATTAAGCATTATGAATTATGAATTATGAATTATGCATTGTAAAAGCGTTGTTTTTTGCAAAATTTTTGTTGTTTTTTGCATTTTGAGTGAAAAACAACACAAAAAATAATTATTTGGAAAAATTTTGTTTCTATTTTTGACGCACTAAAAGAGAAATTGGGTTTTGTTAAGGAATTTTTTTAATTTTTGCAGAAGCGCGGAAAGATGAATTTCATAATGCAGAATTTGCAAGCAGAAAGATAAAAGACAATTTTTCCAAAGGGATGCAATAGTATAAAAATTGAAAATTCACAATAGCCCAATGATTTAAAATTTATGATAAACTGAAGTTTGCATCCATTACAGATTTCCTGCAAAAGGGAAAATATATAGAATTTTTGGGAATGAACCCTTTTCCCACATTTCCCAAACGAGAAGAAATTTTCTTTATAAAATCACTAATATTAACTAAAAAATCAAACAAATGAATTACAAACTTTTACCTAAGGAACGCCCACCAAGGAAAAGTGGTGGGGGGGGGTATTCCTTGCCCTTTGCACGCTATAGGCAGCGTTTTATTGCGTTTTTAGCACTATTTTTCGTGGCGGCTTTGCTTCCGCTAAATGGCTTTGCTACTAGAGTTTCGGCTTCCGGTCCTTTGGATAAGTACAATGAGATTATACATGCACCTACATTAGACGAGCCATGGACCACTATAAAATTTTGTATCCGTACTTCTGACGGTCGCTATTGGGAAAGTAACCCAACGCTTTATTATTTTTCTTATACCATTTGTTCACTTAAAGACCTTGTTTGGCCTTCTGAAGAAGCTTTGTCAGCAGAGAGGAAATATGACACATGGTGGAAAGAAACACTCACAGGTGTGTACAAAACCAGTATTCCCGGTAGTGATAGTTATCGTCGTAACAATTTTACGGTTCGTTATTGGAACCCGCGAAAGGAATCGGATGGCAATTATTATGTTGATCTTGTTATTGACCAAGAGTGGTATCCGTTAAATAATAAAAATGTAACGTTCTATATAAAAGGAACGCCTAATGGTGGACAACAAATTCAATCGTCTTATTTACTTGATATTTTGAGCGTTCCAACTACACCTATTTATTATCCGGTACGCACAGAATATGGCAAGATGAGTGTAACCGGAAGTATTGTTGATTGGGGTATCACCGGCGGTAAATATTACATAAGAACAAATTTTGGAGGAGAAGATGAATTAACTGAATTCAATGTTGGTCAAGAATTTAGTTTTACAGATGTAAGTTGTCGTGAAGGAGATAAATACGACGATCTTTACGATGCTTTTACGGTGGAGCAAGCATGTAAGGTCCCTGCAAAAACTTATTCAACCGACACCGGAAACCAAGAACATTTTGAAACATATCTCAACTATAATTATTGTGGTTTTTGTTACGAATATGTTCGAGCCAATAATTTAACCGGCAGCTTTGATCAATGGGACAAGGAAATGGACTTAAGCTGGGACCCGGGTTCTGATAGGCACTCAAAAGCCGGCACATGGTCGATTTTCAGTTATCCAACAGCCGACCCAAGTCAAAGAGGCTTGGTAGCATCAAATATTCCTGCGAGCACAACAAAATATTCAGCACCTGCTAAAGACTATTTTACTGACTACACGTACGATGTCGCATTTGTTCCAACCAACTCGCCACAAAATACTATTTTGGACAGACTTATGACAAGTGTAGATGCGAGGTCCGATATTAGTTTCAGTATCAAAACGGACAGCATTGTAGCAGGAGAAAGCACTATCAAGCTCTCATGGCAAACTGAGCCATACAAAGGCACACTGCCATTCTCATATAATATTTTGAGAAACAGTTCTCAAACAAATGAATGGGAGCAGGTAGGCACCAAGAGCATTAACAGCCAAGATGATGTGAAATTCACATACGTTGATAACTATAACCTTTCTTCTTGTACGGGATATCAATATCAGGTTCAGGCAAACCTCTTTAATGGCATTTATACCGCAACGAGCGATACTACAAAAGTTGTTCAGCTTGGAGGACAGTCCAAAGTCACCTCAATATCAACCACAAAAGGCGATTACAAGGGAATGGTGAAAGTGACGTGGGAAGCAAAGCAGGTTGACTCCACTCCTACGAAGTACGAACTGCTCCGCCGCGTGAAAGGCACGGAAAACTGGGCTTCAATCTATAAAGTATCCGGCACGGACACTTACTACAGCTACGAGGATAACACCGCACAGCCGGGACTTTACTACGACTATAGAGTTGTATCAACATCTTCTTGCGGCTCAAGCGAGACACAGCTGTTTGAAACCGACGAAGGTTTCTGCCGTTCAACGGGTATCGTTTCCGGACGTATCACCTACGGCACGGGCACGGCAGTGAAAGATGCACGCGTGAGCCTTGTGAAAAACAGCGAAACGGCAAGTGATGCTTCTCAATTCTACGCTGTAAGCACACAGGAAGCCGGCGACGGTTTGTTCCTGGATCTTGACGGAAAGGGCTTGAACGACAAATTCAAAGAAAAAGACTTTACCGTACAGATGTTTGTGAACCCGAATGAAGTTCAAAACGCAGGTGCTCCGGTATTCTTCTCAATTGGTGACCAACTAAGTCTCCGCCTGGGCGAACTCACCGCTGACGGCTATAAACTGCTTTTGGCACAGGGTGATACGGCAGAAGAAACAGGACTTACACTGCCTGCAAAAGAATATACTTCACTCACACTCAGTGTAAACAAATATAGCTGGTTACGCATCACGGCTATCAACAAACTCGACACCGTATCACTCTCACAGGAGATGCATATCACGCCGATAAACTTTGAAGAAAGCGTAAAGAGCGGTATCTGTATTGGTGGAAACTATACGCTTAACGTTGATAACGCTTTCAGCGGATACATCGATGAAATGCGTCTATACAGCGGCAAAGCACTCACTACGGAAGAAATTCTGAAGAACTACAACCACCTGCTTGCCGGCACCGAAGACGGACTGTTCGCCTACTGGCCTGTGGATGAAGGTGTCAACGGACAGACATTCGCCTACGACTATTCCAAGACCAGCGGCGTGGCAAACGGCAATCACGCACGTTTCGGCGGTGTAAAGACGTCAGTGACAAGTGAAATAGTGCCTGAAAGCACACAACTTTCACTCTTTGCCTACACCGATGCACAAGGAAACTTCGTGATTCGCGGCGTGCCATTCGCAGGCGACGGTACAAACTACATGGTAGTGCCTACTCTCGGCATCCATGAGTTCTCACCGCAATACTCCACACGCTACGTAAGTGCATCATCACTCGTACACAGCGGTGTTGACTTCACAGACGTTTCATCATTCCCTGTTTCAGGACATGTGTATTACGAAGGCACAGATTACCCTGTGGAAGGATGTAACTTCTACGTTGACGGTGACATCTGCAGCAAAGACGGACAACTCGTAACCTCCGCTTCCGACGGTTCATTCACCGTCAGCGTGCCCATCGGCGACCACTTCATTGAAGTGAGAAAAGACGGACACGTGTTTGCTTCAAACGGTCGCTATCCGGCAGACCCGAACGAAACAGGCGAAAGACTCACGTTTGAAAAACCGGTAAGCAACCTTGAATTTATCGACAAGACCCTCGTGAACTTCTCGGGACGTGTAGTGGGTGGTAGCACGGAAGGCAACAAAGTGCTCGGCTTTGGCGAAAGCGTGAACAATATAGGTGTCACCGAACTTGTACTTACACCAAACGTAAGCAAATATCGCCTCAACGTAGTCAAGGTGCAAGACGGCACAACCTACAGTTACGAGGACAACCCTGAGACTGTAGATGTAGCATCAGCCACTACCGTTATCAAGAGCCGTTCATGGCGCGGAGCAGGCGATTTCAACTCCAAAATATACATCAATACAGACTCTCTGACGGGTGAATTCTCCGCACTGGTTCCTCCATTGAACTATAAAGTTGAATCAATGATTGTTAAGGCAAACGGCAAAACCGTTGGCAACCCGACAACAGTGGATTTGACGAACCCGATGATGGAGTACACCGATTCTATTGAAAGAAAGAACGGCACGATAGATAGATACACTTACAACAGTGCATTGAAGCAAGCATATCACAGCGAACCGACGTTTATTGTTACTCAAGCAGACAGAAACGATGGTGCGTTCGGTATTGACGAATACTCAATCAGTGATGAAGAAGGCACAATAGACATCACCGACATCTACACCGTGGCAGAAGACGGCACAGTGACATATAAATACGGTGGTGCGGTATTTGAATCTCTGAGCAAATACACTTTCAAAATTGAGGCTTTTGAAGAATACGTAAATGAAGACGTGAACGGAAGCCCCGCCAAGTACCATGTGCCTCTGGAAAACATTGATGTCACTATCGCCAACGAACTCTCTGCAGAGCAGCTTGTATATGCTATAGACAACACCGCAGGAAAGCCTGCCGGAACACTTGTGGAAGTGACAGACAACACTATCACTCTGGATTCTGAAGGTAAGGCAACATACGTTTGGAAAGCAGGTTTGCCGAACGTAACAGCTCCATACACTCGCACTATATCAATGTACTACGACATTGACGAACGCACATACAACTGGAGCGGCAACGGCATGCCATGCATCGTTCTCGGTTCAATGCCAACAGGCAACAACTTCGTGACAGCCGGTCCGGATATGGTGGAAATGATTCTGCGTGACCCACCCGGCTCACTCTCAAGTGCTGAATGGACTTCAGGAACGATATCTTCTCGTTCAACGCTCCATGGCAATGTAACAGACTCTGAAACTGACATTGTATTTAACTTAAAATTTGGACCGGAAATTACTACCTCAGCCGGTTTTGGTGTAGCTGTAGAGACAGAATCAAAGGTTGTAGCAGAAGTGCAATTGGGTACAAAAATCACAAAAAACATTGAAAGTGCCAATACTTGGAGTCGCACAATAACGACAACCAAGAGCATTGCCACATCGGCAGAGCCTGAATATGTGGGTGCAAACGGTGACGTGTTTGTGGGAACATCAAATAACCTTGTATTCGGTAATGCTCGTGAAGTAAACTTCCACCGTGTTTCAGCTGCAAGCGATGAAGTGAAACTTGACCTGGAAGACATCATGACAACAGGTCTTGAATACCAAACAGCGTTTGCTTACACGGCATACTACATCGAGAACACCCTCATTCCGAACCTCCGTGCTTTACGCGACACTCATCTGCAGACCGTAACAAGCATAGAAGGTCACGAAAACACAGGTAAGAACCCGATTTACCTCACAACCTTGTCACCTGACGATGAACGCTACGGCAGTAACAACCACGACAAGAAGGTTTGGGGAAGCCAGGCAACTAAAGTCCCGCATTACGTTGGTCCGTCTTACACAATGATTGTTCCTAAAGACGAGACAAAGTGCTACGAAGACTCCGTGCTCTGGTGTAACACTCAGATTGAGAACTGGATAAACTACCTTCGCCTGAACGAACAGGAAAAGGTTAATGCTCACAAGAATAAAGACAAATACCTTAAAGAAAATGCATCGTTCGACTCCGGTACGACTGTTACTCACACATACGAACAAGAGGAATCTAACGGAACTACATACGATTGCACTTTAGTGGCATGTGCTCATCTCGGTGTACAAACCGGTTATCTTTTTAATAAAGTCGGAGTAGTAGGTCATGCCGAAACCGTTTCCGGCGGCGGTAGCCACAACGCAAACGAGAGCGAAGAAACCAAATTGGCTTCCATATCATACACCCTTCAGGAATCAGGCGACGATGACGCACTTTCCGTTGACGTTTATAACTATGGCGCTTACTCGCCTATCTTCCGTACTGTTGCAGGACAGACCTCAGGTCCGTACGAAGGTGAAGTAAGAACCAAATATCTGGACCGCGAAGAAGTAATCATGGAAGCAACTATGCAGATTGAAGTGCCGGAAATAGACGTTGTAGAACCAATGGCTCTCAATGTTCCGACAGGTCAACCTGCAAACTTCCGCCTCAAACTCTCCAACAAGTCTGAAATAGACGAAGACGTTTATTACAAGCTCCTCGTGATTGACGAAACCAATCCTAACGGCGCTAAAATCTCTATCGACGGTCAAGTTCTCACGGAAAACCGTCTCATCAAGATACCGGGCGGACAAACAGTAGAAAAAGCTCTCCAGCTCACTCAGACCAACCTCGGTATTTTGGACTACGACAGCATAGGTGTTGTTCTCGCTTCTCAGTCACAGTACGACCCGACAAGCATTTGGGACCAGATTGCAGACACCGTTTATATCTCTGCAAGATTCGTTCCTTCTTCTTCCGGCGTGACAATGAAACTGGATCACACAACGCTTAACTCTATGCTCGGCGACGACGCTGAACTGAACATCTCTTTCAGCCAGTTTGACCGCAACTACAACAACCTCAAAGCATTCCGCCTCCAGTACTTGGCACAAGGCGACCTCAGCTGGACCACATTCCACGAATATGTCCTCAACGAGGCAGACAAGACTGCAAACAACGAGTACTTGCCGGAAACAGCTACCGTAAGCTATAAGTTTAATATGAAAGACTATGCAGACGGTACATATCAGTTCCGCGTTCTCTCCGTGGCAACTTACGGTACAGACGAGGTTTACAACCAGAGCGACGAAATCACCGTAATCAAGGATATGAGCCGTCCGCAGCCACTCGGCTTGCCGCAACCGGCAGACGGAATCCTCAACGCAGGTGACGAAATCAGCATCCAGTTCAACGAAGATATCCAGAAAGGTATGCTCACCAATACGGCGAACTTCCGAGTAACAGGTATCCTAAACGGTGCCGCCGTTCAGCATGATGTGGCTCTTGACATGGCTACGGACAACAGTTCCGCAGCTACGGAAGCAGACATCGTACTCAGCAACCGCGACTTCAGCATCGACGCTTGGGTGAACATCGCAAGCGAAGGTACTATCGTGGCTCACGGCAACGGCACTACCAAATTTGAAATCGGCACAGACGCTCAAGGTCACCTCACGGTGAATATTGCAGGAACGGTTTATACTTCCGCAAACGTACTGCCGAAAAACAAGTGGATTTACCTCACCCTCAGCTATAAAGCAGGCAATCAGCCGCTCCTCAATGCAACTTACGCACAGGATAGCAGCACAGTCACTCTCTTTGACGATACTCCTGCAAACGCTTACGAAGGTCAAGGCAAACTCAGCATCGGCAGCAGCTCCGCACAGGGTGCTATCCATGAACTCACTCTCTGGGACGAAGCTCACGACGCTACAGTGGCTCTGCTTGACAAGAACAAGAGCAAAAAGCCTTCTACTCCTCACCTTATCGGCTACTGGAAGATGAACGAAGGCGACGGTACTCTCATCACAGACTACGCTCGCAACCGCCACATGAAGATGGCTGCTGAAACGTGGAAGATAGACAACGAAAACAAGGCTATCGACCTTGACGGTACTTCTCACCTCGACATCAAGACCGCTTCTATTTCTCCTCTCGCTTCCGACAACTGCGCTATAGAACTCTGGATGCGTGCAGGTGCACAAACAGGCGAAGCGGAACTCTTCCAGAGCGGCGAAGTGGAACTCTGGTTCGACGCAGCAGGTAAACTCAACCTCTCTTCACTCGGCTCCGACTACTCCGCTTCACAAGCATCTCTGCTTGATAACGCTTGGCACCACGTTGCACTCAACGTTCTCCGCACAGGTCATGTTTCCGTTTATGTTGACGGCAAACGCACACTCTCCACAAGTGCTGCAAACATCGGTCAGACAGGCTCAGACCGCCTCATCATCGGTGCTCGCCGCTCCGAAGGTACGGAAACGATGTATGCTTACGACCGCAAGCTCAAAGGTTCTATCGACGAAGTAAGAATCTGGAATGCTACGCTCACGGCAGAATTGCTCAAAGAACGTCGCAAAACAAGACTTACAGGCGAAGAAGGCGGACTTGCAGCATACTATCCATTTGAAACAAAAGTGCTCAACGGTGAAAACCAGGTTGTGACGGAAGGTACTGCAAAGGACCTCATGAACGACGAAAATACCGCCATTTATGAATCCGGCACAGGCTTCACTTACACCGACGAATCTCCTGCTATCCGTGCAGCTCAAACAGAAACAAACGTAAACTTCTCTTTCACTGCAAGCGATAACAAAGTGGTACTGGATATCAAGGAAAATGCAGCAGACATTGAAGGTTGCACTCTCCACTTCACCGCTCAGTCCGTACAGGACCTCAACGGTAACCGTTCACTCCCGGTTAGCTGGACCGCATACGTGAACTGCAACGAACTCACTTGGGACACTCCGACTGTCAACATCACAAAACATGTTGACGAAACGGCTCACGTGGAAGTTTCATTCACAAACAACGGTGGAACACAGCAAGTTTGGACTCTCAGCGAACTCCCGACATGGCTCACCGCAAGTCAGGAAGAAGGTGCCGCTGAAGCCCTCACCACTACCACAATAGGATTCGACATCCCGCAAAGTGTGGCTATCGGTACTTACGAAGGTACTGTTTATCTCACAGGCAACGAAGACATCTCATCTGCTCTCACTATCAACCTTAAAGTGACAGGCGACGTTCCGCAGTGGAGCGTAAACGCAGCAGACTATGAGAACTCTATGAACCTTGTGGGTACACTCTCATACCTCGGACAGCCGACAAACGACGCTGAAGACCTCGTGGCAGCATTCATCGACGGCGAATGTCGCGGTGTGGCTCACCCGGTTTACAACGCTCGCTACGACAACTACTTCGTGATGATGGATATCTACGGCAATAAAGCTGATGCCGACAAGGGCGTGATATTCTACGCTTACGACAGCAGCACGGGTACTAAATATCCGGAACTCAGCACTTCACAGGAAATCACATTCCGCGACAATCAGCTTTATGGCACATTCGCAAGCCCGATTATCCTCAATGCTGAAGACCTTATCGAACAAACTCGAAACCTCGTACAAGGTTGGAACTGGATTTCATTCTACGTTCGTGCAAATGACATCGCTGTAGAAAAAATCTTCAACCCGATAGCAGCTTCCGCCGACCTTGTGAAGAGTCAATCAGACTTCGCAATGTTTGAAAATGGTACATTCTTCGGAACATCATTTGACACAGACAACAGCTCTATGTACAAAGTACACATGACTGCTCCTCAAGTGCTGAACACCGTAGGACGTCGTCTCACTGCCGAAGAACGTGCCATCACACTCAAACCGGGCTGGAACTGGGTTGCATACAACGCTATGCAGACAGCAAGCGTCAGTGATGCTCTCGCTCCAATGAACCCGCAAGACGGCGACGTTATCAAGGCACAGCAAGGCTTTGCAATGTACGACGGCTACGAATGGAACGGCTCACTCAAATCCCTCACCCCGGGACAAGGCTACATGATTCAAAGTGCTGCCGCAAGTGACCGCACATTCGAATACCCGACACAAACAGCAAACTCAAGTCTCTCTATTGAAGGTCTGACACCGCAACTGATGTCTGAACAACCGCTTGAATACTCTACAAGCACATTCACTCCTATCGACTACCACCTCTTCCCCGGCAACATGTGTATTGTGGCTTGCATAGTATGGGAAGGCACTCCGCTCGTAGGATACGAAGTGGGTGTATTCGATGAAGAAAATTGCAGAGTAGCCAAGATTACGGACCACGAAGGATATGCTTACTTCGCTGTTCCGGGTGACGAAAATCTGCCATTGAACTTCCGCCTCGTATATGACGGTGAAATCTACACTTCAGACGTTACCGTTTCATACGAAGAAGACGCTATCATAGGCACACACAGCAATCCACTCATGGTTACATTCGACAAGACCGGACTGGACAACTTCTTCGTCAACGCTGAGGACTGCGATATCCAATGGTACACCGTTTCAGGTATCAGCCTGCCTTGCAAACCTACGGAATTAGGCGTTTACATCTGCCGCAAGTACGACAAGAGAACGCAAACCGTAACCACTCGCAAGGTATTCATCAGCAAATAATTCCCCACATTTCCTCTTAGGCTTGCCCGCAAGGCAGCCGGAGGAAATATGGAACTCCACAAAAAAACAGGACCGTCGGTCCTGTTTTTTTTATGTGTTAATTAGCTAATTTAGCTTAGATAGCTATTTTAGCAATTTCTCCTCAAATTTTATTCTTCCGGAGTTTCTTCGGAAATTTCTTCTTTTGGTTCTGTTTTTTGCTCTGAGGTTTTTGCTACGAGTGAGCGTGTGTCATTTGCTATGCTGGTGACTACAGCGAGGGATTCTGCGAAAAAGCGAGATAAAAGAATATTGAGGTAACCGATTACAGGGCAACAAACTAATCCCAAACCTCCTTCCGTGCCTAAGAAGCGATGACCTACGAATAATAAGGCAAAAAGGAATATTACAGTTCCGAAAATGCCTATTGCAATGCCGAAAAATTCGCCTGACGTACGGATTAAATGTGATACTACGGGAATTGCTACAAAGCGTGCATTTACATCTACTACGTTTTCCACGTCTTTCGCTCTGCGTACCCAATAAAAGACTGCAAATACGGCTGTTGCAAACAATACCAAGATGATAAGAACAAGCCCTACGTATTCTATCCCTTCTGCATATCTAAACATATTAAAAATGGACACTATACTGGTCAAGATGCCAATGGTAAGCATTACTCCTATTACCCAGTATAGCCACTTAAATGGTTTGCGATAAATTTTGCCACTGTCCAGGTATTCAAGAATAGTTTCTAAAAAGGAATTGATTTTTTCCATAATGATTAATTGTTAAAGGTGAAACATTTTGTGCAAAATTACGAAAAAAAAACAGTTATGTAACTTTATAATAAAGAATTTTTATGCGATGCTATTATTTAGAGCCTGTTTTTTTGATATGCAAAAATAATAAAAATAAAATAAAGGAGAGAATCTTATGTTCAGATTCCCTCCCTTATTTTTATTTGTCATCCCCTTCAAGCGAGGGGAGAAACGACTGCGGACGAATTATTTAATAGCAACTTTAGCTACTTGTTTAGCACCGTCTGCGAAGCGAGCTTCGATAACGTAAACGCCTGTAGTGTTGCCGTTAAGAGTGTTGTTTACGTGAGCAGCAACTTTGTCTTGTGACAGAGCCACACCGCTGAGAGTGTAGATAGTAACCACGGCATCTTGAGTGAGAGTGAAGCTATCACCGCTGATGATGATGCGGTCGTTGTCGTTATCGTCTGCCGGTAACATTTCAACACCACCTTCAGGTTTTGTAGAACCTTCATAGTTTACAGCTACAACACCGTAACCTTCTACGCCTTCCACAACCATTTCCACTTTTGGTTCAGGGTCGGAAAGTTTAATACGTTTGATACCGCTCTTGTGGAGAGGATTGGTTTCATCGTATGCTTCAGCCCATGGGTAGCGACCGCCTGACTGGTATGCGTAATTAGACTGTGCTTCAACGTCTGCTTCTGTCGGAGCACGGTAGCACCAGTACATGTATTCACCGTTGTCGTCAATAGAAAGTTGTGAGATACCAACGTGTTCGCTTGCACCACTACCTTCGTAGTGAACAGGAGAACCGTCAACGAGTTCAAATATTTCTTTGAATTTTTCGTAGTTCGGGTCCGGATTTGCAGCGAGGTCTTCGAGTTTTACTCTGTAAAGACCTCCCTTGATGATTGTGCCGTCTTCGCCCGGTCCACATTCTACAACATTGCTTGAAGCCCAGCTTGCCGGGTTACCTGCTTTTTCAATGTAGAGGTAGAGATAGCCGTTCTTGGAATCGATATTGAATGTAGTGAAAATCGGGTTAAGGGTTGTAAGCATTGTCGGGAATGAAGGCTTCACAGGGCTTGATGTATTGATGTCAGATTCTTTGAAGTTGAAAATACCATTACCATTGTATTTCATACCTACCCAGTAAAGTGGTTCCGGATTGCCATCGGTATCTTTATCTTCCGTGATAGCGAAACCGCACTTAATACATCCGTAAGCCCAAGGAGCGCCATAGTAACCGAGCCATGTGTTTTCTACCCAAGACGGATAGTTGATATCAAGAGCTATAGCCTCTGCAGCAATCTTACGGATACATACGTTACGGTCGTTAACGTAAAGCGTGCTGCCATAAATGTAGAGGTTGAACGGATCCTTGTATGCATTGCCGCCTGCGTTATCAAGAACAACAGCCTGGAAGACATTGCCGTCAATCTGAGAGATGTAGAACAGTTTACCGTCACCTTCTACGGCACCGGTTGCAGAATATACGAATTTTTCACCTGCAGAAGCACCATAGATACGATTCTTGAACTGTACGAGCTGGAATGTGTGTTTCAAACCGCCAACTTCGTATTCATCTGCAGCACCATCTGCGTATGCACAGCGGAGCATGCCGTCCGGTGAAGCATAGTAAAGACCTGCAGGCATACCTATCTTTTCGCCGCCTGCAACGAGGTTTTCATCACCTACAATTGTGAGGTAAGACCAACCTTCTGCTGCCTTGTATGTCTCAACGAGTGAATTTGGAACATAAACCTTGATTGCACTCATATCTGCAGTAAACACGCCTTCTGCAAGAGATGAAGGATATGTAGATCTAACCTTAAGTTCTTCAATACCGCTATCCTTAAATGCATCAGCTTCAATAATCACGAGGATTGAACCGAGGTCAAGAGATTTTAAGCTTGTTGCACCGCGGAATGCAGCTTGCTTTACGATAGTAGGCTCGATTGTCCAAATGTAGCTTTCAAGATTTGCACAGCCATCGCAAAGTCCCAGAGGAATTTCACGATTGTTTACCACTTTCACCTCTTTCAGGCTCTTACAATTCTGGAGAACATAGCGGCCGATAGTGCCATGAAGCTCCTGTGAAGTAACACTTGTTTCAGCAAGAGAATAGTCACCGTATTCAGTTACCTTGGGAAGATCCAGAGATTTCAGATTTGTAGCACCATGGAAAGCATGAGGAGCAACTTTTGTCGCCAGTAAAAATCCTACACCATCACTCTCATTAGCAATAGCGTACGCAACTATCTTGTCTCCATCTTTAGTCTGCAGTGTTGTACCTAACATAACAGAATATGCAGCATTATCTGCAGCTACTTCAAACGCATTCAAGTTGCGGCAAAGTAAAAATGCAGCGTCACCGATAGAAGTTACGGAAGCAGGAATAATAACCTTTGTAAACACATTATTAGCAAAAGCCTGTACACCTATAGTTGCAAGATTTTCCGGAAGTACCAATTCATCGGCAATCTTCGCATTTGCAAAAGCATAACCGCCGATATTCGTAAGAGTAGAAGGGAAATTGATATTTGCAACAGGGCTATTATAAAACGCCATCTCCTGGATAGAAGTAAGACCTTCATTAAGAGTAACTGTAGTCAAATTAGGACAGTTCTGGAAAGTAGAACCTAAAATGGAAGTGATGCCGCTCGGAGTAGTAAAGCTTGAAATTGCAGTATTTGCAAAACAGTTACCACCGATAGTAGTAACATTAGCTCCCATTGTCACATTTTCAAGTGCAGTACAGTTCTCAAAATAATAAGGATAAATTTCTGTAACCTCATCACCGATAATCACATTCTTCAGCGTTTTGCAACCGCGGAATGGAACAGTAGCCGGCTGATTGAAACCAACGATATTACGGTGAATCTCAATAGTTTCAAGAGGAACCTGTGCATACTTCACGGTGTTGTCATCATTAAGAACCTCATCCAAACGAAGTACAGCGGCAACATCCCAGCTAAGTGCTGTCTCACCGGCTTCAATAGTGATTTTCTTAAGTGAAGTACAGCTCGTGATAAGATCCGATGCGAGAGTTGTCACAGAACCCGGAATTATCAACTCTTCCAAAGAAGTACAGCCGTAAAAAAGGTAGTTTGAGAACTTGGTCAAATCCGCCGGATAACGCACACTCTTGAGTGCCGTACAGTTTAAGAACTGCTGTTGTGCAAAGTTTACGCAACCATCAGGAAAATACACGCTCGTAATTTCCGTATTGCCCTTAAATGCAGTCGCTGCCACAGACGTAATAGTATAAGTTTCACCATCAATAGTGACAGGGTTGTCAGGAATGACAATATCGCCCTTGTAGCCACCCTCAGCCGCGATTGCAGCAGAAGGTTTCGCAATAGTCAACTGGCCTTTCTTGGCACCCGTACCAATAGTGTAAGTAATACCCTGATAGTCCACAGTAGCACCACTTGCACCCATAACTGTAAGACATATAGCCAATCCCGCCATAGCCTTACGCAAATTTAAGGTAAAAAGTTTCATAATTTTTTATATTAGTTAATTAATGTTTGTTGTCACACTTATTTGGATTGTCGCAAAATTACACATAATTTCCTAATGCACCACACTTTTTATCAATAAAAACACCTTAATCAATGTTAATAACACTTAATAAGCCTTAAATCTTACTACCGCCTCAAAATCAAACGTGCTTAAGCACTTCGCCTCACAGCATAAAATGCTCTCTTCCACACATCTCACCGGCAGTCACCATTTCCGCTTCACCATAAAAAACAAAAGAAAGCTCATGCAAAAACTCTTTCAAACAAAAAGAAGCAAAAACTCATTCAAAAATTCATGCGAACAAAAAATCACAAAAATAATTCCGGAAAAAAGTCACGCAAACAAAAAATTACAAAAATAATCCCGGAAAACTTGCACATTTCACAATTATGTCCTAAATTTGCACTCCGAAACGCAAGAAACGCACTTGCAGGTCCCATAGCTCAGTTGGTCAGAGCACCTGACTCATAATCAGGGAGTCCTTGGTTCAAGCCCAAGTGGGACCACACAACAAATCGCTAAGTATTGAGTAATCAATCACTTAGCGATTTTTGTTTTGTAAAATTGGCGTCTTTTTGGCGTGTTATTCTGGCACAAACGTTTTCCCACTATTCAATCTAATGTCTTGCTAATGGCATATACTAAAACGGCAGCACACTCTTGAGGATTGCGTTTTAACCCCGCTTATGTGTACTGCCATTATAACGCTTTATTCAGATACTAACTGGCGAATTAGACCACATGGTTCACCAAAACCTACCATAAAAACGAGTTGACGTGCACGTGTTATGGACACATAGAGCAATGAGCGCTTGGACGACAAATATTCTTTCTTTCCAAGTGCATCCATTCCGTTAAAAGGATAGTTATCAGTAGCTTTTGACGGAATATTGCGTTCATTTATCCCCAAAAGTATAATAACCTTGAATTCAAGTCCTTTAAGGGAGTGAAGCGTACACAATGACACGCCATTGACGGCTCCTTGCTTGGATGCCCCTTTAAGAACTCTATATGGAGTGCCATCTGTATGCAACCGAGTTTGAAGTTCTTTCATCAATCCCATACTCGGTGCAGCTATGCAAATATCCTTTAATTCAATATTGTTATGTTGACATTCATCAATCCACTCTATAACTTGGCTAACTTCATCTGAGGCATTACCTACAATCTTATAAACCGGTTTTTCTCCTCCATGGATAAGAGAAACGTAGCCTTTAATTGATTCCGTTCCACCATCCATATCATCAAATACCTCACCTTTGATAATGCTTACAGCCACCTTCTTTATAGGTTCTGTGGTGCGATAATTTATTTTTAACCTTTTACTCCTTACACCTCGCACATTGATTCCAGCGGCACTAAAATTTATCTTACGACCACTATATATGCGTTGCATTGGATCTCCGGTCAAAAACAAATCGTTTTTACCTTCGGCAACTAACGCACGGAGAAACTTTAGTTCAGGATTAGAAAAATCTTGGAATTCATCAGCAATCACATTTGTAAAAGGACGTATATTATTATCGTTCAAATACTTTGTTGTCTCATTGAATAGTTCAAGGCGATCAACAACATTTCTTTGTTGTTTCAGAGCTACATACTTTTCTACAAGTTTCCAAATTTCAATGCGCTGCTTACGACTAAGAGCCTTTGTTCTGCCAATACGTTGCTGCATCATATACGATTTTGCATCAGTATTACCAAAGTACACTATTACATCAATGTACTCATCATAAAGGAATTGCTCATCAAATTCAGTTACTTCTGTTTCAAGCACCTCTCTCCAAAGCTTAAGCGATTCTTCATCACCCGAATAGTCAAGTATCTTATAGCCATCTTTAATTCTAAATTGTCGAGCTGTCTCAATCAATACTTGGTCTATATTACTTAAAGTGAAACGAGAACGATTTATATCCATCTTATTCACCAATCCCTCCAAATTTTCTTTCAAAGTTTTGGTATATGTGGTAAACAGCACCTTGGCGTCGCTATTGGCACACAAGTGTTTTAAACGATGGATTGCTGCAACGGTTTTTCCCGTTCCCGCACCACCACTTACTTTCATTGTTCCTTTATAATCGGTATCAACTAACTTTTGCTGAGAAGGGTGCAAAAACAACTGCCATTTTTCCATATCGTTATCTAGGATTCGCTGAAGAGCATCATCATCAGTAAGCTCCACAAATCGGCGTTTGTTGTTATTACTAAGTAATTGGTCTTCGTTCTCTTTTGCTTGCCCTTCTTCAATTTCAGCGATGATATCATCAATATTTACTCCATCTAATAGATTATAAATATTTTCAAAAGCATCTGTAGGAAGGTATGTTTCAAGAGCCTCAAGGTCGTCCAGTGATTTTATATGTTTTGCTTGGCTTATAAAATCGTCGGGCACGCCAATTTTCAACCATTTATCATCTGTTATGCCAACAAATGGATTTATTTCTGTAGTTTGAGGTTGCTCTGCTTTTACTACAGTTTCTGTGATTTGATGAACCGTTACAAGCTGACAAGCTTGAGTGTGGTTGTTCCATACTAATTTCTTCCGAATACCCCAATTATATGCATTTTCATGCGTGCCAATGTAGAGGAGATAAGCATTGTCGCCAATTAATCCAATAACGGCTCTATAGTTGTCGTCAATACGTGCTGTGCGGAGCGAATCATCATTAAACTGAGCAATGGGCTCCAAATGCATACCATTTGCTGTTGTACATTCACGGAATTTTTTTTGAAAGTTTACTACTTTAGTCTGGATTTTCTTTGGTAGAGAAAACAGAGATTCGTAGCATGTATCAGAAAGAAATAGTCTCATATCTTATTTGTTATTAAAACATTTATATCAAAGTTGTTTGAATTCACAATGGTATAACCGGCTTGTTCAAGAATAGTAGCAGAATCCTCATCTATAGGATCAATAGCCACCATTGATTCTTTTATCAGCATTCCGGCAGAAGCTAATACGATACCGTCAGTGTCGGTTAAATCCACATCGCCCTCGAGACCAAACTTAATATTGTTATCAAGTAGTTGATCAACTATGTCTTCCAAACCGGGATAGTACATTTTCACTTCTTCTCTATCTATTATTTCCGGTTCATCTGATATGGATCCGGTTACAATGTTATTAGAGAAAAATTGAAGCAAGTTATATCTACGCCAGAACCCTACCCATTCATCTTTATCTATGGATTGGAGATTTGTTTGAAGCCGCCAATTATATTGAACTGCTTTATCCAAAGCATCTGAGACTTCTTTATCAGTCGAATCGTCGGTAAGCGTATCATAGCAATTTTCATCAATGGTAACATCTCCTGAATATAGCAAGCCTCCGTCGCCCATAAAGTTTTCAGCATCGGCGATGCACTTTAAAACAGTTTCTTTAATAACTCCCGGCTGTGGATTCTTCAATAATTCAATCAGCCTTGTTACAGAATTAAGCCCCAAAGAATCCTCATTATTTTGTTCAAACAAAAGGATATCTTTCCAAGTCATTGTCCATGAGAAAAGAAGATGAGTTTCAGAATTTCGAATACTGTCACGCTTCTCTTTATCGCCATAGAATCTGATATTTGGAGATTGTGCATGGAAAGCGTAGCCATCCAAAAAGATTGACCACATTGGCAATTGTTCAATGTCGTCAAATATGACTCCATTGATTGTTGCTGACATACATATGAATTGGAAATCGGCTATAGTATAATTCCTAACCCCATAATGTCCGCCAAGTGCAAACTGCGGAATAACATAATATAAAATGTCGGTATTTCCATCAATTATATGTAGTTCATATCTGTAGTTATCGGCATCAGGGACTTTCTCGAAGGCCCATCGATTATTTCTACTAATGGTTTTTAACGCTGATACAAACTTCAGTTCGAGTTCACTGTCTTCTGCGATTCCCGTCTGTGAAATTGTTCCTACAGAACCTGATAAAGCCTCCCATGAACTTGTATGACTTATTAGTTTCTCAAATAGCGATTCTGCTGCTTCACGGCTAAAAGCATCTCGTTTATACTGATTCCCGTATGTTAGAATGCAATGATAACAACCATCTTTTCCTTCCCATTGACATTGGCAATAATGTATTTTATCATAAGCCATTTTTAGCAAGGAGGTAAACTCATCTGTATTATAAAGTTTTGTCAGATAACCGGTACCTCCGGGTATGGTATCATACATTACAAGGTAATGATCCTTTTGCATTGTGGCTAGGTTCATCTCCGTATAAGAATCGATGCGGATATGTTCCGGAGAGGATTTATAAAATGCCTTCATACCCAATTCAATACCCGCCTTAAACATTTCTACCGATTCTTTTGCATCCATTATACGGATAGGTAGCAATATTTTTATCGCCTCTGTCTGAATGTGGCGATAAAGATACAACTGTTTAAAAACATTGCCGTCCGTATCATCTGCAAATGATGTGTTTTTATGGGTGCAAAACTTGTAGTGTAAATCTTCAACCATTGTACCACTTATCATAGGGGTAGATTTACCGCAATGTCGGCAAGTTACAAATCCGAGCATTGGAATAGTAGCGTCTCCATTAACTTCAAGTTTATTGCCTGATTGCATCTGCATTCCATAGTTGACCTCATAGAGTTCCATGTTGTTACAGAACTCTATGCCGAAGCCCACACCACGGATGGCAAAGGATGTTGTAGCCCCGGTGTGATGAAACATATAGTGGCGCTTAATTATATAATTTTCATTGTCGCGGTCATCATTAGAATCATCAATAGTGGCATCTTTACTATGCATTATGCTTCTTGCCCCCGTAAATTTCAATAATGAATGCCGGTTAACGCCCCAAGAGGGGTCGTTGCATTTCGGACAAGCAGCAGAGTCAAAACCGGCATCTCCCTTAATTGCAATACAATCACATTTAGAGCAGAATTTCATTTCAGTCAATGAATCTTTCCAGTCAAAAGTATTTAATCCACTTACATTGAGTTTAAATTTCTGAGTATAAAAGTCGTTGCCGGGAGCTAATTCTTTAATACCTTGAGAAGCTGAACGTATTAGTTCAAAAGTTCTCGGCTCCGACACATTATTTTCCTTATCTTCTTTTGCACGTGAAGCGTAAACATTCGCTTGTAGCATAACACCGGTTTCAGGGAAGGCATAATTGGGCAGCAAACCAACATTGGTCATATATTCTATCATACTTTCACTCAAAATTTGACCATATTGCTTTTTTGTCGCCTTTATCAATTCCTCCATTTGTTTCAAAGCCGGGTCATTATGCTGAATATGCTTTTTCTGTTCTTTGAAACTATCAAGTTCATCTACAAGATGATGAAGCCGATCAGCGAGAATAGCAAATTCATGTAGCAATCTATTGAAGAAAGTACCATCATTAAGTGTTTCAAATAACTTCCCGAGCGCATATTGCGTTTTTTCCTCATATTGTTCGCAAAATGCTGATTGTAAAGAGGCTTTATGGCTCTTTATGAAAGCTATTATTCTGTTTAAGATGAAAGCTTCATCATTAAATATATTTTCATTCAGCAAGCATAGGTCTCGGATATTATTTGGGAGAATATTTGTAGAATCTGCAGAGGTCCAAGCGTCAATGCAATAAGCGAGGAAATGCCTTCTGAGAATATCCTTGGCTTCAAGGAAACATCCGGGAGTATTTACCTCACCTTCCATCATCTCGTCCGGATAGGTGAAATAATACATATCATGGGGTTCTCCTGCATGTGCATAGTTCAGTACGAGAGCGGAGCCTTCCTTACGTCCGGCACGGCCCACTCTTTGAAGAAAGTTACTCGGTTTGGGAGGGACATTGGTATTACCCATAACATTCAAGTCCCCAATATCAATACCCATCTCCAATGTAGAAGTTGCACATAGCACATTTGTAGAATTGCTATGCGGATGTAGCTTGAAATCCTTTTCAAGTTCCTCCCTATCGTGTCGTTCCAACAGTCCGGTGTGATCTCGTGCGTGTACACGTGGCGACCGATTTCTATTGTATACTTGCTGATAATAGTTAAGTTCGGGTTTCATTTCCTCTGAATACGTCCCCTTACATTTGTAATCAAGACAGTGTGTACCTTCTGCAAGTGTATCTTGTAAGGCTACACATAATCGAGATTGGCAAGTGTCGCATTGAATATGCTTCACCTTGTTGCTAATCCAAATATTTTCCGGTCTGATTGCATAATTTCCGCCACCTTGTCCTTCTTTATTGAGCAATCCCACTGTTACCATTGTATCAAGCAGTTCACGCATGAAATCATTAAACAGGGCTGAATTTCTGCCGATTTGTGGTTCTTCAAAAATTTCAATGAAATAATTGCTATACCATGTTTGTTTATTATCGCCTCGCATAACTGCCATATCAAGCAGTTCATGGTTCTTTCCGTTGTGTTGTGTACCCACGAGTTTGGGAAAATGCATTCCGCCTCCAAATGCCGGATTAAGGAAATGCCTGCTATCGTAGTTCCAGTTTAAGGCGTATTGATTAAGACATTCTTTACGGTATTTTTCCAGAAACGGACTATCAACAGCACCATGGGTTCTCATACGCTGAAGGATGCCATATACAAAATGGATAAAAGCACTTCGTTTTTCCAAAATACTTTCCATGGAATTCTTTTTTAGCCATTCTTCCATTCTATTAAAGACATCTTCTATAACATCTTGCTTAAAGAAGGCGGCGGATGCCCCGGTTTTCTCCAATGTTCGACCAAGTTGAGCCGTTAGTGCAAACTCGCTAAGAATCTCCCAATCCACCCTCAACTCAAATTCCTGTTTGAATTTGTCCATAAAATCGCTACCGACTCCCGCCATTCGATAATTCTTGTGCAGATCAATATTCTTGGCAAGGTCTGCAGGCAAAAACCGATTATAATACTCGTCATCTGCTAATTGGCTGTGCCAAAACTCCTTGAATCCATTTTGAAGTTCAACTATATTTACTGGCTCAGATAAAGTGTTGATATATCTCTGCATCGATTGTCGAAACAGGAAGCGGAAAGTGCGAGCTTCATAAAAGCCTGCATGATGAGCAGCATCTTGCACACTATTAGTGAATACAAGTATTTTTCTCTCATTTTCATTGGCATAGTCAAAATCGCTGGAAAGCACCTGACTAATGGCTACACTTGACAGTGTAGATGTACGACCACCTATTTGACAAATAGTATCATTACCATTGCATTCAGGACAAGACCGATTAAACTTTTGATTGCCATTTCTATTTGAAGTAAATTTGCCACAAACGCGTAACCGAATAACGTCTTCGTCACCGGCACTTGTTTCACAAAGGTTTTTCAACTTAACGTAGTGAGTAACATTAATGGCATTTTCACCTAAATAGTCATCAACCGCTTCATGACGCTTGTTTTCGGTATTGAGAAGATAAACATCTTTCTCTTTTGAGGCAAAAGCCATATTTATGGTACGTATATCACTACAATATCGGTCGTCAGTAGATAGTCGCCGACTAATCCAACCGCTGGCTCCACAATCGCGACAGAAGTACATTGGTAGAGCCACACGATCTTCATCTACTTTAAGACTTCCACGCCATGTAAATTCAGGGTCTTTCTGCACATAGCGCAAAATACCGCTCAATTCCCGTTGCCATAATTGTACTTGAAGGTAAAGCATCGGTATTGTCTTTGTGCCGGATAACGGGCGTTTGGCATAAGCAATAAGAGCCATAAGATTTTCTATGGCAATGCCACACGTCTTGTCGGTATATTGCTGACGCAAACGTCGGAACTCAGCATTGTCTTCCATTCGGTTCTGCAGTTCGTCAACGCTTAATATTCCGCCTTCCAAGGCTTTGAGCATATCGCGAACAATTCCCATGTGGTGCAAGATTTCACCTGCTTCCACAGGCGTAGCATCGCCCTTCCTGAACCAGCACTTACACAGTCGCTTGATATAAGTCTCTACAGTGTCGTTATTCTTGAAGACACAATCCTTAATTAACTTACCATCCGGGATTCCCATAGAGGAGACACTGATATATTCATCGACAGGAATACGGTGCTCTTCTATCACATTATTTTCGTCAAATTGTTCTCCAAATACGTTTGTAGCATATTCGCATAACCTTTTTTTACTATCTTCACCACTCCCTATAGTAGCAGATGTTCCAATAGGGCATAGCGAAGCTTTGGGCAAATTAAGTTTGAGCTTAAGGCGACGAATCAGATTTGCTACATCGGTGCCTTGAGCTCCGTCGTAGGTATGCAGTTCGTCGAGAACTATAAATCTTAACGCCTTTTGTTCCGTATCGATATTCCCTTTCCATAGCGACATAAACTTTTGTCGCATCAAGCCGTAATCAAGCATCTTGAAATTGGTAAGAATGATATCCGGAACCGAATCAAGGATAGCGTCACGGTTTTCAATGATGTGGTCTTCACCCATATCTCGAGGATAATCTTTGGCATCCACACCTTCACCGACGAACAATCCGGCAGTAACCTTTCCTTTCAGTCTGGGGTCGTTCCAAATGGTTTCAGCCAAGCGTTTGGCTTGGTCACCGGCAAGGGCATTCATCGGATACATTATTATAACCTTCACTCCCACTTGACGTTCATATTGGTTGCAGTGATAGCAATAATCGAGTATTGGATAAAGGAAACACTCCGTTTTTCCGGATCCGGTTCCAGTAGTTAATAGCGTGGGCTCCGGCTTATGCCCATTCATCATAGAGAGTTGGCGAAATGCCTGCAACTGGTGCTTATACGGAGGAAATGAAGGAGTAATATCCAAAGGAATATTAGAACTTTCTTCCGGTGTAGCTGACACAAACGGAGTTTTCAAAGACACATACGGGCCTTTGAATAATCCGTCTTTCTTGTCTTCAATAAAACGGTAGAAAGCATCGCTCACATCCTTCTCTTTGAATCGGAATGTGGCTTTTATGTATTCAATAACCGAGTCGCGCACTTCGCGAGCTTGTTGTAGTGGTAGCATATTCCTTTTTGTTTATAGTTGCTCAAGTGTTGTTAACCATTCATTAAAGAGTGGACATTCTCTTCTGATAGTTGTGAGACCAATAGCCATTGCGATGCAATTTCCATCAAGAACCTTATTGTAAGAAGGAATAGCTGCTATTAACCTCTTGGACGGAGCCGTAGAAGGATTGTTGTTGATAAATTCTGGGTTGGGGAATGTACGGGAAGCTTCTTCCAAAGCCTTATAATACATCTTTTCCTCAGTATAGTACTCCTTAAACTTGGTTATATCGCTAAACAACAATCCTTCAAACTCATGAAGTTGCATATATGGGATAAAGCGATGACGGAAATTAGGGTCAATATCATCATGCATAGCTTTGCAAAGATATTGAATACGGGAAGGCATATCTGTGATTGGCTTAGACTCCTCCCATAAAGGAAACTTGTGAGTATCCTTTATTCCATAATAATCAATAAGCATAGTGACAAAAGCCACTCCCTCACGCAAGTGTCCCTCAATCTGACGTTTTAGGACATTCCAAGGCACGATACCACCTCCTGATTGCTTTATCAGAGGAGTGTCAACAAATATCTCGTATGAGCTTAATGCAGGTGCTAATAAGTCCTTACAGAATTCCTTTTCAGTGGGACCTTCGCATATTATGACCAATCGTTTCATCATGGCTGACCTCCTTTCATGATATTTTGTTTCCACAAGTCTCCCAGGGTATAGTCTTCCAACCACGACTGCAAATCCTCACTGCTGAGACGATGAATTATTGTTTCGCCATCTTGTTGATTGACCGTCAAGACATCTTCGGGTTGAAACTTGCTTATCAATTCTGCACTTTGTGTGGCAACGATTACTTGTGTGCCTTGTTGCGCAGCTATCTTGATGAGTCCTGCCAATTTTTCGATGGCAACAGGGTGAAGACCCAATTCCGGCTCATCTATGATAATTACATTAGGCAACCATGGTTGCATAAAGAGTACAGTTAAGGCAATAAATCTTACAGTTCCGTCTGACAAATCTGTTGGACCGTAAATCATATCGCTGTATCGGTCACGCCATAGCAGTCTCAAAGTTCCCGCTTCCGATACGTTATAATAGAAATCATTGAAATAAGGAGCCACACTGCGTATCACATTTATGATTCTCTTATATTCCAATGGCTTTTCTTTCATTATCCTATGAAGCAAAGATGCCAGGTTTTCTCCATTTGCATAGAGTATATAGGAGTCGTTGAGAACATGGCATTCCTTGGTGAAAGGTGAAGTCCTGCCAGTATCATGGAAGTGGAACTTCCTGATTTGTGAAATATAGTCTTTGATATAATCACCTCTCTTCATACCGTTATAAGTCTTCAGGGCAGTTTCCTGCATATATGAGCATATTTCAGTGAACGACTGGTAATAGCCCAACTTTTCATGCTCAACAATTAATCGTCCGTCTGACTCCATCAATGTCAGGTCATAACGATTGTTGCCTTGACCGACCTGTATGGCAATCCTTTCAGTTGTCTTGCGTCCTTGATACAAAAACTTGTCCACGCCACCCATTTGTGCGACATGAAACCCTAATCTTTGTTCGTAAGTATTGCCTAATAGCTCAAAGAGCGAAAGGAAGTTACTCTTTCCCGCTCCATTAGAACCTATTAACAGGTTTATCTTCCTTAATTCAAGAGACAAGTCTTTAAAAGACTTATACCCTTTTACTGATATTCTGTCCATATTTTTATTCTATCTTATTGTTTACACCTTAATTATATAATGTCATTCCTGCGGGTCAGAGGAACCTGTCCGTGTGATTCTCTAATTTTGCACCAATATGGTGCAAAATTACAATGTGGTAATTATCAGCCACATAAATGCTATGATAAAGAACTGACCAAAATTCGTCAGTCGTAACTGACAAATTTACTTCGTAGCTATTCCAAGCCTTGAAAAAGGAATGCATACTATTCATGTTTATGATATTATTCATACTCATGTTTTCTCCTTATTATATATCGTTTTTTAATGAGTCTGGACGCGGCTCTTTCTGTTTATTGACCGACTCAATGAGCGACTTGCCCTTCTCGGTCAGTACATATTTTTGGAATCTAGAATTGGGTTTGTCGGGAATGGTTGGAGTTGCCAGCCCGGTATGGATGAGAATATCAAGACAAGTACGTTTAAACCGAGTACGATTGACCTGTCTAAACTTCTGCATCAATTCTGCCATCGACATAGCCGTTTGTAATGAAATAAACACTTCTACTACTTGTTCCAAATCTGCTCCTTTGACTTGGGACACGACTTGGGACACGACTTGGGACAGGCGTTTGCTAATTTCCTTATTATCAATTTGTTCGACTTGGGACACGACTTGTGACAAGTCATCTCCGACAAAGTCGGGATGGCAGGGGATGTCTATCAAGAAAAATGACCTCTCCTCATTGGTTTCTATCGTTGCAGGAGCAGAACCATTTTCCCTTAATTTCTTTTGAATTGTAGGGATGCCGGTTGCCCTTCCTTCTGTCAGCCCAAGTTCTTTAAGGAATTCTCCAAGTCGTCGGTTGCGGTATTTCCTGCAACGTAGAGTCTGTGCCCTTTTGATAACATCCATAGGAATGGAACGGTCTGGACCACCATGGCTCAAAATCGATATTCTGTCAGGTTCAATAGTGATTTCTATAGGCTCTCGTTCCCGATAATCTCTATGATAACAAGCATTGGCGACAGCTTCTTCCAGTGCCTGATATGGGTAGTTGAAATATCGTAGTGAGCGTTCGTCGTTCGGAAGCTTTTTGATGCGTTCCTTCACAACATTTGTACGCAGATAAGACATGGCATCCCTTATCATCATTGGGATTGAGCCTTTGATGACAGGTGGTTCAATTATGTTGTCAGGGTTGGTTTCTCTTCCATCGGGAAACACTACTATATCGATCTGAGTTGTTCGGAAAAACTTTTCAGGTGTTTCGCAGAACATCATAGCAGCCACATTTTTCAGGTATTTCTTTTCAGTCGGACCTTCATACAAATCCATCTGATCAAGAACTTGCTCCAGGTTGTTTACCAAATCTTCGTATTGTAGTTTGCTGTCCACTTTCACCAAATAATCCTTTACCAATAATGGAGAAATGTCTCTAAGGGTTATATCAGGATTACCTCTATCGTCAAAAGGCACACGATTGGCCATGTCGCGCAATTCATCCAATTGCTCCCCTTTTGCTTCAATAGAAGATGTGCCATATCTGATATAAAAAACAGGTTTCTTCAGTTTAGCTGTAACGTCGGACGGAGCAGTATAAGGCCTGTTGATACCAGATGGGACCCAGATAACCAATATGTTTTGTCCGTCAACTTCCTCAACAGACAATCTTGGAGCATAGAATGGTTCTATCAAGTGGTTATATTGCAGCATCTCCCTTTGTATCTTGTCAAGTTGTTCTTCGGGAATACCTTTTACAGGTCGGACTGCAATGCCATTGTTTTCCTCTACACCAACGAGTATATAGCCTCCGCCAATATTGTCATAATCATTGGCGAAAGCACAAATCGAATGATAGATGGAGACAGGATTCCAACCGCTCTTGAATTCTATTCGGTTAGATTCCACTTTGCGCTTATTCAGCAAATCTTCTATGTTGATGGGTAGTGCCATAATTATTTCTCCTTATTATTAAATATTTTTTCGAAGTGGGGCCAGGCGCGGCGGTAGTCGGCTATGCGGTTGCAGCGGGTGTAGGGGGCTACGTAGGTGACTTGCCTGCCGCCGTAGAGTTCGCTCTTGGCGGGGTCGATGGTATGAGTGTGGGTGGGCCGGGTGCCGCGAAAGGTGTTTTCGTCGATTTGCTCGCCGCGGATGTCTTCCCAGCCGAGGGCTCCGGTCTTGGCATTGCGCTTGCGGTCGAGCCCTACGCCTGTGAGACCCTTGGAGCATGTGAACACGATGTTGCCTCGTTGGTCATACCACGTGTCGTTCTCGTTCTGCTGGAGTACCGGGAACTGGATGGTGTAAATCATCTCCAAGTCCTCAAGGGTCAATCCGAGTGCCATGGCTGCTATCACGTCAATCTCTACCAATGCCTGACGGCGCTCGAAATAGTTGCGCAGAGGGATATCCCACGCCCATTCTTCATGCAATGTGCTGAAAGGTTTCAGTCGTGGGTCGGCAATCGACCACGTTTCGTGCTTATATTCTTCACGCCAGCACTCAAACCACAAGTCGGCATAGTGCTTGGTGAGGCAGTTGAGTAACAATGCACGAGAGCGCATCGCATTATTGTATTTTTCATCAATACCAAGAGGATATTTACTTAACATTTCTTTACCCATTTGACCAATTCCTATGGTTTTTGTATAGAAATCATATGGGATGCTTGAAAATAATGCAGCCATATCCACGCAGTCATTTCCGTGGCGAAATGCCACGGAAATGACTGCGTGGATATGTGCTGTCCTGCGAGGCAGGACAGCACATATCAACGTGCGTTCTCCCGCTTGACTTAGCATACATCGTAAAGTTACTTTATAATAGTCAATATAGTTATCATATATGTCATTTCCATCTTTATCTTGACCGACAAGAAATCCTTGTATTTGTGATCGATATTCACTTATTCCTATACATGGAATATAATTTGTTCGTTGATATATGTCTTCACAACAAGTGAGATCTATGTTATCATAATCACTATTTAAGACACATCTTTCACGCGGGGTTTTATACAAAGGATTGCCTACATAAAAAGATGGCCCATTATATATCATTTCATAGTCATTTAAGTTTGGTATGCATGTTTGCCTTTTAATAATACCATTATCTACTGCACCAGTTTCATGGAAACAATTGCTTGCAATGTATTCTCTATCTTTAAGTCTATTTGGATAAGTTGAAATTCGTTCCAATACTTCAATAATTTCTTTATTATGCAAGCTTACTAATTTTGCACAATCGCCTGTAGTGCCGTCCTCAAACGTGTCTGATAGCACCTGCAATTCCTTATCTGTAATTTCCACTATGCGGTCACGGTGAGCTGCAGTGTTCCAATTGCCGTTTTCGTCCTTAATACCGCCGCACAAGCCATGCCCATCGTGAGCAAAACAGGCATCAACAGTGTTCGGATGGAACAAATTGCTGAGCGAAGCGAAGCGCGGTGATGAACTTCGGCGAGGGCCGAGAAGTTGATCACCATACACCGTATGGTGATCAACTTCGGCAAAGAGCCGAAGTTCATTCTGATACTGAAAATGGTATCGCAATCTGCGATACATTTCCCGTCTCAGAGGTTGACCCTTTGGGTCATCGTAGATGCTTTCAGGAGTAAGAAGTCCTATGTATCCTTTGGTTTCTGATGCCAAATCCATAGTGTTCTCGAGCACACACTTATATAGATTGGTCTGCTGTCCTACAAGCAAAGGATAGTTGCAGTAAGCATTCAAGAAAGCAGTGCTACAAGCCTGCTCAGTCTGCTCACTGATATATAGTTCTTTCAGAGTTGGGTTCTCCATAAACTTCGACAATGCTTGTCGCACTTGTGGAGCCGACACTTTACGGATAGCCACTTCCGGATATTTCTCCGATATGATATTAGCCTCATTAAATTCAAGTTTAATCCACGGCGGATTACCGCAGATGATGTCAAAACCATCGCGGAGCCAGAACACTTCGAGGAACTCAAGCATTGGGTGGAAGAAGCGGTAGCGCTGCGAGAGCCGACTTGCAATTTTCAGGCGCAAGGGGTCGTCGGCAGAGAATAGCGTAGCGTCGCCGTGAGCCTCGGTGAGCAGTTCCTCTTGTGTCATTGCCACAATCTGCGATTCTTCCTCCGTGATACGGCTATAGTCGGTGGTGTCTTCCATCACCTTGCCCGTGGCGGTGCGTTCCAAAGCCAGGCGAGTACGGTTGTCAAGGCGGTCGTTATCCACATCGAGCAGAGCCTCAATGTCAGCCCAATACTCTTGGCGAGTGGGCAAAGCGTCGATGTCGTCATAACTCCAGAACCACAGCGAGCACCAATAGTCCATTGCCAGTTTGAGCTTGCGGTAGGCATTGTTGTGACCGTAGCGCGTGTCGAAGAGGCGTTGCTTGCAAGCATAACTCTCCGCTTGCTCCTCGCGTTTGAACAGCGAGCCGGTGTCGGAGCGGTCGATGCCGTCCCACACCTCACGGCGATTGTTGGTGTATTTCTCTATCGTGATTTGCTCGGTGAAATACTCTTTCAGCAAGATGTCAATCTTTGCCGAAAGGCGCTGAAGCGTCATAAATTCGTAAGAATCGATAGGCGCGGTCCAGTTCTTCAGCGCAGCAGCCATCCGGCTATCCGCTTCGGGATGAGCCTTCTTTTGCTCCTTGATGGTGCGCACGCCCAGCATATTGGCATCCGGGAGAAGGAAATGATAGACATCGTTGACCGAACGGTTCACACGGTTGCTGAAAAACTTCACCTTGTGCGGAGCCTTCTCCCACCACTTGTTGGGCTTCGGCTTGGCACCATAACGCTCCACAATGCCCATCACATCGCTCTTGCCATACACCTTAAGCCACGCTCCAATCACGGCATTGCCCACACAGATGCGGTTGGCAAAAAACGGTGTTTCCATATCTTTGTGAATCACGTTGAGCCAGAGCGAGAGTTTGCCGAGTTCGATGGCAGTGGGATTCAAATCGACGCCATACACGTTGTGAGTGGCAATGTATGCTTTCACCTTCTGCAATTCGTCGCGGTAGCAGTCGGGAGAGATACGCCGGTTCTTCAGTCCCGCCTCGCGTTGCTGACGCTGCTGGTGGAAAAGATAAGCCTCGGCAAGTTGGTTGATAACCTCGTTTTGGAAAGCCGCAGCCCCCATGGCGGGCTCCAGAATCTTCAGTTCGAGCAGTTCGGTAGCCTTACGCTTATTGTCGCGCACCTCGTCGATGATGGTTTTCAGCGTATATTTCACAGTGCTGCGCGTGAGCACCTCGGGGGTATAGTAAGAAGCCGACTTCTGGCGGTCGCGACCATTCAGGCGATACACAAAAGTACCCTTGGGCAGTATGACAGGCTCGCCCGTCTCCGGATTGGTGAGCACTTCGCTGATGTCGAAGTCGCCCATACGGCTATAAGGCACCAGGAAGGTGCCGTCTTGCGGCTCATTCGCTTTATGCACCTCGATATAGTCCTCCTCGGCATAGAAACCGCGGAATGCGAGCAGACTCTCATAAACGCTACCCAACTGGTTCACACCCAGATTGGCATAGCTGATGCGACCGCAGTAGTTTTTCTTCTTCGACAGCGAGAGCGCACGGATGATTTCCTGCCACTTGATGTTGCGAATCCTCACATCAGCCAGATGGTGAAGGTTTTTATTGTTGAAAAGCGGAGAGTCGATAGGACGCACACGGAAACTCTTGTTGCTTCCGAATTCATCGCCGACATGATGACCTGAAGAAAGTAGCGAGAAGAGATGGCGGATGCTGTTGTCGAAGAAATAGCCATCGCGGCTTGCCTGCGAATTCAATCGCATCATTTCGAGGTCGCGAAGTGACTCTAACGAGTAGCCAAGTTTATACACGTCATCGCCCACCGGGAGTATTTCAAGCTCCTCACGGCTTTCGGCATAGAAAAGGAAGAGCAGACGATAGATTATGGTGAGGCAATCGTCCTTCACCTCAGCCTCAAAAGTGTCGTCGGTGTAATCGCTTACCGGGATATTGTCGTTCTGCTTCCACCAATAGAGAGCCTCGTTGGCAAGCGTTTCGACGGCAAAGATAACACCCTCTTTCAGGTCTTTTGTCACCTCGTAGGCATTCTTGTAGCTCTCCTCAACGAGAGTGTCCATCAGCACAGCCTGTCCGTCAGCGGCAAGTGTTTCCTTGCAACAGAGGAGGTGGAACAGAGCGTAGTAAAGACGATAAGTCTTTATTTGCCCTTGGAAATAGAGGTCATCGAGCGAGAATTGCAAGTAAGAGCCACGAGCCCACTTGTCGCGGTCGAAGAGAAAGACCGTGTTTCCGGCAAGCATCAACACATAGTGCGGTCTGCGCTCCTCCGGCATGAGGAAAATCTGAGTAATAGCCTTGTTGATGATAGCGGGAGAGAAATGGTACTTCTCGCGGTCGAGGAACTCGGCAGGAATCACTTGCCTCCACTGGGCGCAGTAATATCTTTGTTGCCCCGTGCTTCGGTCTTCTTCATATTGCTGCTTGAAGAGTCCGTCCGGCTCCACATCGTTGATGGTGATGAGATGCTGCATCTCCATGATGAGCATGGAAATGCGGTCGCCGCTGTGAATGATGTGGCGCACAGGAATGATTTCGGTAGGTGTGTCGGCACTGCCGTCCTTCACGACATAGGGTTCCAGATAAGCATTAGCCGTGTCGTAACCCAACTTTCCAAGCAGTGTGGTGTGCCAATCGTGGGTGTGCTTTATCTCATCTTCTTTGCGTGCATGACCGTTGATAATGAAGTTCTTGTATTCTTCATACTCGGCGCGGATTTGAACGTAAGGGCTGCAAAGAGCCTTCATTTCATCGGCACTCAGCCCGGCACAGTTCTGCACTTTGGTGATAAAGTCCTCGGAAAAATAGCCGGAAGGGAAATAGTCACCAACATTCTGTATGAATCGGTATGTGATATTGTCTGCCATAGTTGCTAAAGATTATGGAACACCGCCAAGAGGTGCATATAGGGTTCGGCATTGTCGAGCGAGAATAAATCCTGAAAGAATTGACTTGATTGGTCGGTAATCTTTTGAATTTCTTCCTGCTCTTTCTTAAATCGGTTAGTTCGAGTGATAGTAACATCTGCATCTTGGAATAGCGAATTTGCCGTATCAGCCCACACCGCCAGTTTCTGTTTATAGGCATGGAGCTGCTTCTCCATGGTGTCGCTCATCTTGTTTTGCACGTCGTACATGTAATCGACCAGCCCCATATCGATGGCTTGCTGAAGATTTTGCTGCAGAATGGCAATATCGTCGGCAGAAGCACCGGACATGAATTTGCCGATGATGGAGTACTTTGCCGTGAAATCATGGAACGACATCGGACGCTCCTTAAGTTGCCCTTCGGCATTAAGCGGCACCACGAAAAACTTGCTCACAAGGTTCTGGCCAAGACCGTTGCCATGGCTACCGTAGAACAGATAATAGCTCATACCTTTCGGCAATTCGCTGTAGCGGACAGCCATTGCTTGAGTCTTAGGCAATGATGCGGTGAATTTTGTGAGCATATATTGGATGATGGGATGCAAATCGTAGAGCGGGAGGAATCGGCTCCACTCGCTATTGGTGCTTTTGCGTGATTCGGCAATTGACTTGCCAAGCCAAACCTTGTCGGTGGCAAGGCGGAAAATATTATCCTTGGGGAATGCTTCCCGAGGGATATCGAAAAGCACATCGCGGAGTTCTTCATTACATTTCACCTCAACAAAAGGGATTGTGGCATCATTGCGGTGCATCACCACATCACCACGAGAGATGCTATCCACGGCTTCGAGTTCTTCGAAAAGATCTTGATAGAAATCAAGGTCATCGTTATATAGAGAAAAACGAGGCTCGAAAATCTTATCGGAAAGACGTTCTTTTGCCGGTGTTTTTGCAATATCTTTCTTGAAACCCATAGGACGGCGACGGCGTTGAGGTTCCGGCTCAAGGGCATCGGTATCGGTTTTCCCTTGAAGCATATCGCCAACGGCTTTCTCTTCTTTCTGCACGTTGTAAAGTTCCATCACGCTCATAGCGTCTCCGAGAGTATCGTGCACCTCCTGCTCCTTGTCGCGAAGTTTATCTATGATACGGAAGTCGGTCTTAAGGTCAGGGTGCTCACTCTTTGCTACAAGATAGTAGATAATCGGTGTTTGCTTCTGTCCATATCGGTCAATGCGCCCGTTTCGCTGTTCAAGAGTGATGAGGCTCCAAGGGATATCGTAGTTGAACATAATGTGGCAGAAGTAGTGAAGATTGACACCTTGACTACCACTGTCGCTCGAAATGAAAACACGCACCTTGCTGTCCTCCTTGGCAAAGTCGCTAACCATCTCCTCTTGCTCGGTGTCGGAAAGCGAACCATCAAACCTTTTAACTTGGTCGCTATTTAAATTGAACTCGCTCGTCAGCCGCTCTTCGAGATACTTCATCGTGGCTATTCGCTCGGTGAAGATAACTATGCGTTCTTGCTTGTTCTTTGCCCATATCTCTTGCAGTTTTGCTTTCAGCGCATCGTAGCGAGTATCAATTCGATACTGTACCAGATGTTGAACGTTGGATATAAGCTCCGAAAGTTCGCTACTGTCGTCTTTTTTACGACGTTCTTCCAATGTAAGAAGTGCAGCCTTCGGTGACGACAGAAAACTCTTAAACACTGTGAGAGCAAAAAGCGGGTCGTTACCGTTGCTATTATTGAGGTTTCGGAACTTGGTGTGCTGCACGCTGAGAATGGCTTCCTCTTCCGGTGTAAGATTAACGTCAATAGGAATAACCTTCCGCTCTTGGAACTGACTGCGGATGCGTTCGTCGGCAATATCATTCTTGAAGCGACGCACATAGTATGGTCTGACGTCTTCCTTTGTATATTCTCCATTTCGAGGAATGGAGATTGGGTCGAGCATACGCATAAGATTGGCGAAAGATTCGGCGGAGCCGTTATGTGGCGTTGCGGAAGTGAGAATCATAGAGTCGCACTTTTGTGCAAGGAACTGAGCCAAATCGCCGCGAAGGCTATCTTCGTTGGCAACCTTGTGACATTCATCAATAACAATAATATCCCAATGAGTCTTTTCCAACCAGGCGCGGAAACGACCGTTATTTTTCAAGGTGTCGATAGAAATAATCGTCTTATCATAGTAATCAAACGGATTCTTGTTCAGTGGAATCTCGTTCTGAATCTTAGCCACGCCAAGGCTGTCGAGACGCACCAGAGGGATTGCGAACCTATTCCAGATTTCCTCTTGGAATTGAGCCAAAATGCTCTTGAGAGCGCACACCAAGATGCGCTTTCCGCGACCGCGACGTATCATTTCCGCCAAGAAGATACCCACCTCAATAGTCTTGCCAAGTCCGACGCCATCAGCAATCAGAAGTCGAGGGCGAGGCAACTCGAAAGCCTTCAAGGTAGGTGTCATCTGATATTCAGCCACATCAAATGCGCCATGTTGAGCAATTGTAATTTTGTTTGAAAAATATGCATTGCTTCGGAGAGCAGTTTCGATGAGAAGCCGTGTTTTTCGCCAGCGAGGATTATCATCGCTGACCAATGAGGCATTGGCGGGACTTACAATCTCAATATCCTTGTCTATATCTGTGTCAAAGATAAAGCTATGGTTGCTAACCAATTCGCTGATGCCCTTCACATAGAGCAAGTGAGCACCATTATAGTTGCGCTCCACACGGGTGATGAGGAAATCCTCGCCACGAACCGTAATGCGTTGACCGGAGGAATAGTTGATCATTTTTGGTAGTGTGTTTACATTCTTACAAGTTCGTTTATCTTACAATCCAAACATTTTGCAATCTCAATGAGATTCTCCAACGAGGGCTGTGAAGAGTTGGTTACCCACTTTGAAACGGTAGCAGGGTCTTTCCCTAACTTCTCTGCAAGTTCCTTGTTGGAAATCATTTTTTCAGCCAGAATGACTTTTATTCGGTTCAACGGTTTAGTTTCCATATATTAAATTGCTTTATGCCTCCAAATTTACAAATTTTTTCTATCACAAGCAACGAAATCAACAAATAATTTGGGGTAGCATCAAAAAAATGATGTTTTTGACAATTAATTTATGTTGAATCTAATCGGCTTTACATCTCTTTTGTAGAATATCTTCATCTACCTATCAGTTGCTCAACATATTACAATTCACGTAGGTCATCTCACCGCACATCGCATATTCCGCTATTTTGTAGGCGAAGTCGGCAAAACGATTGAGGGCGGTGGGGGCTGGACTGACGCCAGGGCAGGTGGAACACTTCCCCTGCACCCCTTAATCGGCTATTGCATAGCCTTTTAGAGCTTTCATCCCTTAACAAACTGAAAATTTCCGTAATGCCTCCTTTGAGAAGATAACATTGCTGATATTTCGCTATTTTGGCGATGTTATCTGCTGTTATTACTTCTCGGAGCAGTGTTATTCGCTTCGGCGTACTTCTGCAAGTTTCGCTAATTTTTACGAGATAATTTGAAAGCACCATTTTTCGCCTATTCGATGCCATATAGCCGGCAGTAATAGAAGAATGTGCCGATGCCTATTTTGCGTGTGGAATGGAGTAGATTGTTGTATTTGCGGTCGCACTCGACGGGATTGTAACCGCTGTTCTGAGAACTGCAAAGGTGAAACCATTGCCTTCCGCTTTCGCCAAGCGATGATAAAGCGGCACCGATTTTCACCCAATCTTCATAGTTGGCAGTGAGGTCTATATGCCGCATCGCTACCTCTCGGCAAAGTCGTGCCACCTTTTCTTCTACGTCGTTTTCAGCATAACCACATTGACGCCATTGGCGTGGCTTTTTCGGCTCACGATAGATACCGCTGAACGGCTTGGCATCAAGGTTGATGTAGGGATGCTTGTCATAACTCTGGCACCGCAGTCGGCACACGTCTCCGCAAGCTTTGTCAATGTAGATGCCCATATCGGCAAACACTCGTACCAACTGCTCGAACTGTGCCTTGTGCAACAGCGGATAGCGTAGCGGAATGACTACGAAGTAGCCTTTGCCGCTTACGGAATGTGCGGCGTATGCCACTTTTTCAATCCGGCGAAGCGGTTGCGTTACGAGTTTCATCGGGTACGACTTGTTGCTGCCACTTCGTGCCACCGACACAAACCACAGCACCAACGGATTCTTGTAGATGCCTTCGTTTACTACCACCTTCTTGCCGATAGCGGTAGATGCTGTTGCGAGTACGGCTGTGGTCACAAACTCACGCGGGCAATGGTAGATGTTGCACACTGCGTTGATGTAGTTCTGTATCGAAGCCGGGAGTCCGTCGATGGGAAGTTCGGGTCGCTGCTTGTTGAGCGACAGCGACCCTTTGGGCTTAATTGTTATTTTTTCGTCCATTGCTTCTTTTCTTTTCGTTGTTCGATAGCAGCTTCAACATCGGAACGGCGATAGCGGCGTTTGCCTCCGATTTCAATCTTGGGCAAGGTGCCGTTTAGATTCCAACGTGATAGCGTCATCTTCGACACTTTCAGCATGTCCGCCACCTCCTCAATGGTGAGCAGTTCTTTGGAGAGGTTGGCACGTTCTATCTGCAACCGAGCCACGTCGGTAGCGGATTCAATTAGACGCTGGGCGAAGTCGCATAGGTCGCCTGCCGAGATTTGAAGAATGCCGTTAGGCATAGCAGCCGCCAGCTCCATAATGTTGATGGTTGAGTTTTGTGTACTCATAAAAACAGTGCCCTCACGCAATAACGTTGCTCTTGCGTCGCTTCAGGCAGTGGCATCCAAAAGTTCCGGCTCTCGGTCATTGAGCAATGCCAGTCCATCACAATCGGATGCACTGCAAAGTTATCTCACGACACATCATTTCTAAAAGACACAAAATGAGCACCAGCCAAATCGCAGTTAACGTATTGGTTCATAGGGATACATTTTTAATATTTGATCAAAAGTGCGCGTTTTTCAAATGAGGTATAAGGACTTAGCCCAACTTTCACCCTGGCGGGGTGAGTTTTTGTTGGGGGTCAGGGGGTTGG
>JBJECR010000102.1:0-9422 GCA_051871275.1 Muribaculaceae bacterium
TTCTCAATGACGACCTTAACGAAATGCTCCGACTCCTTCAAGAATATCTGCTCACAATTCCACAGTGCGATAACACCAACTACGAAGGGCATTATCAGCAGATGCTTTATGTAATATTCTCGCTGTTAGGCAGATACGTAGATGTGGAGGTGCGTACGCCAAAAGGTAGGGTAGATATGGTGATGAACTCAGGCAAGGCACTTTATCTCTTTGAACTCAAACTGAATAAATCGGCGGAAGCGGCTATGAATCAGATAAATCTGAAAAATTATCCTTCCCGCTTCGCCCTCACAGGACTGCCTATCATCAAAGTTGGCATCAATTTCAATTCCGAAACGCACACAATAGAAGATTGGGTAATTGAATAAGTCAAGAGTCGAGAGTCAAGAGACATGGGTTTTAGAGTCTAGAGTCTAGGGTCAAGAGACGAGGGTCTGAACAGTCTGACTTTTCGGACAGGTCTGACGAGCATCCAAAGCGAAACTGCAGATAGTACAGACAAGGTATAAGATTGCTCTCGCTAGTTTAATTGCCCGGTGGCTCTTAAGTATTCAATATGGCGGAGAAAAAGCGAAGTTTGTGCTTCGATGAGAGTGGCATGTGCTCGTTGCCAGAGTGTTTGAGCTTCCAAGTTGTCTGAAAGTGATTCCATACCTGCTTGATAAAACTTTGTGCTGGAACGTAAATTCTCATCAGCTGCTGATACTGAAGACTGTGCAAGTTCCACTTCCAAGTAAGCTTCGTCAAGATTGTTGATTGCTTGATGAAGACTTAAGGCGAGGAGTTGATTTGTGTCATCTTTTTCAGCCTTTACAGCTGCTAACTGTTCTTTTGCAGAACGTATTTTGCCTATTCTGTGACCAAAATCGTAAATTGGTATTGATACTTGTATTCCCACAAGATAATTCCAATCCTCAAGCACTTTTTTGCCAGCGAGTTTAAGTCCGTCCGTATAGCCATACTGTCCAATCAAGCCAATTTGCGGAAGGTATTCACTGCGAGCGATGTTTACTTTCTGCTGTGCTATATATTCTTTATAGTCAAGTATTTGAGTTTCCGGCCTCGCTGAAAAATCCGTGCTGATTTGCAGCTGATTGTGTACAATATCAGTTGATGAAACAGTGATGCTATCGTTAAGCGGTCTGCCAATATAGTGGCAGAGATTCATAGAAGCAAGTCGGCATGCATTTTCCGCTTTTCTCAGATTAAGTTCTGCCTCATTGAGTTTTACTTCCACTTTAAGTACATCATTTTTAGGTTTTAATCCGTGTTTGAATGCCTTTTGAACATCACTGTGTAATTCAGTGAGAAGCGTTTTATATGAAAGAGCCACTTGTTTCATTTGAGTGGCACGGACAAGATTTGTATAAGCAGTAGCAGTTTCAACGATTATGTCCGCTTCTGTGAGCCTCTTGTTTTGAAAATATATTTCTTTTGCGGACTTTGCGATATTATATCCGGCACGAATTTTTCCACCCATATAAACAGGTTGTTCAATTTTTACACCGCCATTAAACAGCCACCCGAATTTATAGTCAATGTCGAGTGAAGGAACATTTACAAAATCGCCCGTGTATTGACCGGTGCCATTAAGGACAGGTAAGTTAAATGTCGGGGTGCAGAATGTACCTTTTGCGGGGGAATATACCGCTATTCCTGTGGCTGTAATGTTTGGGAAAAACAGTGCACGAGAACTTGTAAAGTCGTATTCAGCAGCTTTTACCAAGTGTTCTGCAGAACGGATTTTGAGATTGTTTTCTTTTGCCAAATCAAGGCATTGCTCAAACGTCAGTTCCTCACATTTTGCACAAAAGGCGAGAGATATAATTGTAAAAACAGATATAATTATCTTTTTCATTTTCTATTTTGTACTTTTATTTTTTTAATTTTTTTTGAAACGGGTTCTAAAAAACATTGCATAAAATATCGGGAGATAGAGAAGAACCGCAAAAGTAGAGAAAAGAAGTCCTCCCATAATTGTTGCAGCCATAGAGCCGAACATTGCATCACTCAGGAGTGGTATCATTCCCAGGATTGTAGTTAAAGATGCCATCATTACCGGTCGTAATCTGCTTTCAGAACTTGAGATAAGGGCTTCTTCAGGGTCTTTGCCGGAATCAATTTGAAAATTTATTTCGTCCATCAGCACAATACAATTTTTTATCATCATGCCCACAAGTCCGAGTGCACCTACGATAGCACAGAATGTGAAAGATTGCCCTGAGATAAGCATAGCTCCAACAATACCGATTGCGAGTAGGGGAATACAGCAAATAATTATCAATGGCTTTTTGTAATCTTTAAGCAACATAATCAGAATTGCATTCATTAGTACAATTCCCAGGGGTATGTTTTGGAACAGATATTTCATTGTTTGTGTGCTGGCATCTTTTTCTCCCATCCAGCGTATTGAATATCCGTCCGGCAAAGATATGTTTTCTACCTGTTCTGCAATAGAAAGTCTTGCTTTTTCCGTTTCAACACCGGCAGCCGGGTTGCACATGACGCTTTGTGAACGTTGTCCGTTGTAGCGTGGAACAACAGGGTCTTCCCACTTTATGTTAATGCCGTTGCTCACTTGCCTTAGTGGTGTGGTCTGCATAGCAGTCTCAATAATTTCATTTTTCTGAAGATTTCCGGTTTTTAGCTTGAGTAGCATTTCGTCTGACAAAAGGTTGGAAATATTTGGCATTAATGCAAAAACCGGTACATTTTCCAGATTTTCAATATTTTCACCATTGTCTGCGGTGCACTTCAGATATATAGTATTTTTGTGAATACCCTCATAAAATGTTCCCACAGGAATACCTCCGGCAGCAGTCAGCAATGAAGTGGAAATATCTTGTCTTGAAAGTCCGGAACGGCGAGCATCAGACTGGTTATAATCAACTTCAAGTACAGGCACGGCATTGTCATAGTCCGTAGTGATAGTGCATATTTGAGGAGAATTTTCCATAATGCACTTGATAGAATCTGAAATCTGATGAAGAATGGCAGGGTCGGGACCGGTAACGAGAACTTCTATAGGGTACTTTTTGTACATAATATTGTACCTTTTTAGTTTTATATAAGCGTCAGGGTACATTGCTTCAAGTTCTTTTTGCAAAGAATTCATATTTTTCTCCAAGTCCTTAGCAGATGTAAAATCTATTATAAGTTCACCGTAACTGAGTGACGGCAATGCAATGCTGCGAACAAGGTTGTAACGAGCCGGAGTACCGCCTATTGAAGTTGTAATATCTTTTATAATAGGTTTTTGCTGCAAGTAGTGGCGAATTTCCTCAAGGTCTTTTTTTACTTGAGTGGAATTTGTGCCTTCAGGCAGTTTGTATTCCATATATAGTTGGTCATAAACCATATCCGGGAAGAATCCCTGTTTCATAAACCTATATCCATATCCACTTAGTGCAACAAGTCCTAATGCCAGCAAAACAAAAGCAATTTTATGCTTTAATCCGAAAGAAAGTACGGAACGCAACCACGTGTATGCTATGCCGCTATATGGGTCTTTATTTTCATCTTCAGATTTTGTTTCTTTGAAATATCTGTCTGCCATAAGTGGAACGTGAACAAGTGCAAGAACCCAACTTAGAAGAAGGGAAACTGCGAGCACTATAAAAAGGTCGCGAACATAAACACCGGCTGTATCCGGAGAAAGAAATACCGGGAGAAAAGCAAGAATAGCAATAAGTGTGGCACCAAGCAATGGCATTGCAGTTTTTTTGCCTATAGAGGTTAGTGCTTCCATTCGTGTTTTGCCTTGCTTTATATCAACAAGAATACCGTCAATAATCACAATGGCATTATCCACCAACATTCCCATGGCAAGTATGAAAGTAGCAAGCGAAACTCGTTGCATAGATCCTCCTGCCATACCAAGAACGAGGAAAGAACCTATCACAATAACTACAAGAGAGATGCCTATAATTATGCCACTTCTGAAACCCATGACGAGCATAAGAATGGCAATTACTATAACGACGGACTCAATAAGGTTTATGAAAAAAGTTGAAAGTGCATCGGTTACTCTATCCGGCTGATAAAATACCTGGTGAAATTCTGTGCCTGCAGGTAATGATGATTCAGAAATCTCTTCAAGACGTTTTTCTACCTGCTTGCCTATTTTCACGATGTCTGTTCCTGAAGCGGCAGCAATAGCGATTCCTAAAGCAGGTTCATCATTGTAAAGCAATTCATTCCGAATAGGGGTAGCATATCCATCTGAGATGGCGGCAATGTCACCAAGTCTTAATTGGTCATCTTCATGTCCTTGAATAATCATGTTGCGGATTTGTTCAATCTTTTTGAAGCGATCCGCAACAGTTACTCGTACGCGATTGTCGCCATTGTCATAGTATCCTGTGTAATAAACATCGTTTTGACCTTTAAGTGTAGCTAATACTTCAGCAGGAGAAACGCCGAGAGATGCCATTTTGTCCGGTAGCATCTTAATGTCTATACATTCTTCTTTTTCACCATAAATTGTGACTCTGCCAACACCATCTATGTCTGTTATTTCACGTTGAATCATGCGAGCATAGTCGCACAGTTCACGGTGACTTACAGATTCACCTGTAAGAGCATAAAACATACCATATACAAGTCCGAAATCGTCTTGAATTTGTACTGATGTTCCTGCAGGGAGCGTAGAAGCAACGTCGTTTACTTTTCTACGTAGCATATCCCAGCATTGCTCAATATCGTCATCTTTTACGGTTCGTTTCATCTCCACTTGGAGGATAGCCATATCGTTGTAAGACCAACTCTGGATATTGTCTAATTCTCCAATAGTTCGGATATTCTTTTCTATGGGTTCTGTCACTTCCATTTCCATCTCATGTGCAGAAGCACCGGGGCGTATAGCAACTACCATAGCCATTTTGACCTTTATTTCAGGGTCTTCCAGTTTGCTCATATCATAAGCGGAGAAAAGTCCGCCAAAAATGAGGACTGCAATTACAAAATAAATGAGCTTTTTATTTTTGAAAGCGTATTTACCAAAGTCAATCATAACAAACCTCCTATATTTGTTTCAGACGGTTCTTCAATAATTGTTACTTTTTGTCCTTGACGGATTTTGCGAGTACCGGCGATGATTATTCTTTCCCCGTTTTCAAGTCCGGAAGAAATAACAGCATTGCCATCATTAAGCAGTGATTTAACTGCAACTTCTCTTTTTTCTGCAATAGAGTTACTTGTTACAATCCAAACGCATTGCGTGTCTCCATCTTGAAAAAGAGCAGATGATGGGATAATATTTTCAGTACTATCGGCTGTAAAAAACAACTTAACATTAGTACTCATTCCCGGTGTTGGGTTAGGGGAAATATTTTGAGGAATTGAAAGTCGAACTGTGTATAATTGATTTGCATTTGCTTTAGGAGATATGCTGATAATCCCTAAACGTACATCATCAGTCAAATAATCAAATTTTGCATAAACAGATTCAATTTGATTTCTGTTGATATATGTTGAAATAGGAATATTGATTTCAATTTCCGGAGTTCCGGCAGAAATAATTGAAGCAACTGGCATACCTGCTGATACAATAGTGCCTGCATCAAAAATATGTTTCTGCATTAGTCCATCGAAAGGAGCATAAATTTTTGTGTATGATAGTTGATTTTTAGCATTCTCGTATTTTGCAGTTATCTGCTGAAGTCCATAACGTGCTTTGTCGTATGCATCGGGGGTAGCTACACTGTCATTGTACAGGGCAATCACTCGTTCTGCTTCAGCTTTCACTTTGTGGTATTCGGCTTCAGTAGCATTTAATTGGATAAGATAATCAGTATTGTCCATCTCTGCGAGGACTTGTCCTTTGCGGAATTTATCACCTTCTTTTATGAGTATTCTCTGCAAAGTACCGCTAACCTTGAATGACACATTGACTTCTTCTGCTGCCACAACTTTACCCGGAAATTCGACCATATTGTCTGCTGAAGAGCAATTGACAACAAACGTTTTGACATTGGTCTTTTTTTCTTCTGTTGTCTTATTGTTTGAACAAGATGTTGTAAACAGTAGCAATGATATTAAAAATGCAAGTATATTTAGATGTTTCATAGCTTAATAATTTTTTGCAAAGGTACATAATTGTCCTTTTGTACATATTACCCAAAATCTATATTTTTTGTTCATTTTTCCATAAAAAATAATCAATTTTTGGAGTAAGAGGCTGTAAAACTCACCACAAACTATGCTGTTATCATTAATTATGAAACAGGCTCTAAAAAAGGAGTGACATGTTTGCCACTCCTTAATGTTGTTTGGATTTTTATCTATTATGGTATTTTTTGACTTCTTGGAAAAGCCTTGTGGCAAACACAAAGTCATTTATGGCTTCGTTGTCTGCCGTGTAAATTTCTTTACTGTTACCGACCCATTCTTTGTGACCTTTGTTTATGAAAACAATGTTTTCACCAATGCCGAGTACTGAGTTCATATCATGCGTATTGATGATAGTGGTCATATTGTATTCATGAGTGATATCACTTAGTAGTTCGTCAATGAGGATAGATGTTTTTGGATCCAATCCTGAGTTTGGTTCATCGCAGAAAAGATATTTAGGATTGAGTGCAATGGCTCGAGCAATAGCCACACGTTTTTGCATACCACCAGATATTTCAGAAGGAAATTTGTTTTCTGCACCGGAAAGATTTACACGGCTAATACAAAACATTGCACGTTCCATCATTTCTTCTTTGCTCATGTGGGTGAACATCACAAGAGGAAACATTACATTACCCAAAACTGTTTCGGAATCAAAAAGAGCAGAACCCTGAAAGAGCATACCTATTTCTTTACGGATTTCTTTTATTTGACCTTGATTCATTTTCATAAGGTCACGACCATCGTAAAGAATTTCACCCATTTCCGGGCGGATAAGACCGATAATGGATTTCATCAGCACTGTTTTACCGCTACCGCTCTGACCTATGATGAGGTTAGTCTTGCCGGTATAAAAAGTGGCACTTACATCGTGAAGAATAGTTTTATCGTCAAACGATTTTGTAATGTTTTTAACCTCAATCATTGGAGTAAAAGTTTAGTTAATATCACGTCAAACAAAAGAATGAGAATACTGCTTGTGACCACAGCGTTTGTGCTTGCTTTACCTACCTCAAGTGCACCACCCTTGATGTGATAACCGAAGTATGATGATATACTTGCTATGATAAAAGCAAAGAAGAAGCATTTAATAAGCCCGTACCATACATACCACTCATTAAACAAGGCTTGAAGACCATAGATGAATTTTGACAAACTTATTAAATCCGTAAAAATGCAGACGCAACAACCTCCGAAAAGTGATGTGGAGATACAAAATATCACAAGTATTGGCATAAATACCAGGAATGCTACAATCTTAGGCAGGACAAGGAAATTAGCTGAGTTTACACCCATAATTTCAAGTGCATCTATCTGTTCTGTTACACGCATTGTACCTATCTCGGAAGCAATATTTGAGCCGACTTTACCTGCAAGAATAAGACATAGAATAGAGTTTGAAAATTCAAGCAGCACAATGTCGCGTGTTGCAAGTCCAACGGTGTATGCCGGCATAAGAGGTGATGTGGTGTTTAGTTGCATCTGAATGGCACAAACAGCACCTATGAAAATGGATATGATTATTACCAATGGAATGGAATCAATGCCCAGTTTTGAAATTTCAAGTACCGTGCGTTTGAAAAATACACTCCACCTGTCCGGCAAGGTAAAAATTTTTCTTATAAAAAGGCAATACTGCCCTATAGAAGTAAGTGATGATGTCAATATCATTATATATAATATTATGTGTTCACAATAACTATGGCAAAGGTAATGCTTTTTTGCCATTTTCAGACTATGTTTTATCACTATTGAGGTCAAAATTGCCAATATTTTAGTAAAAATCACGAATATATTATCTTATCACAATTTTTTTTTGTACTTTCGTAGTCTGAAATAATTATTATTAACCTACCATTCTATATTACAAACCATGATTATCATAGGAATAGCCGGTGGAACCGGTTCAGGTAAAACGACTGTAGTGAACAAGATTATTGATAGTTTTCCGGCAGGTGAAGTTTCAGTAATCCCACAGGATTCATATTACAAAGATTCAAGTCATATTCCACCACAAGAAAGGTCTAAAATAAACTTTGATGAACCTGCGGCAATAGAATGGACTCTTCTCGTGGAACACTTGGAAAAGTTGAAAGCCGGGGAAACCATAGAGATGCCTACATATTCATATCTCACATGTACAAGGCAACCTGAAACAGTGACCGTTCATCCTACGGATGTTGTAATCGTAGAAGGAATCTTGGTGCTTACAGATCCTGTTTTACGTAATATGATGGATATCAAGTGCTTTGTAGATGCAGATGCAGACGATAGACTGATTCGTGTAATAGCCCGTGACTGCGTTGAAAGAGGCAGAACGCCGGAAATGGTGATAAATCGCTACCAAGATGTACTTAAACCTATGCACATGCAGTACATAGAACCATCCAAGAGGTTTGCAGACTTGATTATTCCTCAAGGTGGAACTAATACGGTGGCGATAAGTCTTCTCACTGACTATATAGATGGCAGGCTAAGTAAAATTCACAAAACTAATGGATGAAAAGCAAGTACTTCGTACAGATAATTTAGTTAAAAAATACGGCAAAAGAACTGTAGTAAATCACGTTTCTATTGACGTGAAACAGGGTGAAATTGTCGGTTTGCTTGGACCTAACGGTGCAGGTAAGACTACTACTTTCTATATGACGACCGGTCTTATTACACCGAATGAAGGACAGATATTCTTAAATGACATGAATATCACCAAGTACCCGGTATATAAACGAGCACAAATTGGTATAGGATATTTGGCTCAAGAAGCGTCAGTGTTCAGGAAGCTCACAGTGGAAGACAATCTGCGTGCGGTTTTGGAGATGACAGCACTCAGTGAAGACGAACAAAATGAAAAACTTGAGAATTTAATTAAAGAGTTCAGTTTGGAGAAAGTGAGAAAAAACCTCGGCGACCGTCTTTCCGGCGGTGAAAGACGTAGAACTGAAATTGCTCGCTGCCTTGCTATCAGCCCTAACTTCATAATGCTTGATGAACCATTTGCCGGTGTTGACCCTATCTCTGTAGAGGAAGTACAGACAGTTATTTACAAACTTAAAGAGAAAAACATAGGTATTCTGATAACAGACCACAACGCTCCTGAAACATTGAGTATTACGGATAGAGCGTATCTTCTTTTTGAAGGTAAAATTCTTTTTCAAGGGACATCTGAAGAACTTGCAGAAAATCCAATTGTGAGAGAAAAATATCTTGGTCGTGGCTTTGTGTTCCACCGCAAGACCTTTAATTTTGATTAGAATACTTTGAAGAATCCAAATAGAAACGCAACGTTTTTCATGTTAATATTATGAAAAACA
>JBJECR010000103.1:0-38753 GCA_051871275.1 Muribaculaceae bacterium
TCACCTCAAACTATGCAACCTCTGCTTTAACATTTATTATGAAACAGGCTCTAAAAAATTTTGTACCTTTGTAAAATATTTTGAAACCTTATAAAAAATGTTGGACCAAGATAGAATCTTAAAAATTGATATTGAAAACGAGATGCGAAGTTCATACATTGACTATTCAATGTCTGTAATCGTATCCCGTGCACTTCCTGATGTCCGTGACGGCTTGAAGCCCGTTCACCGTAGAGTACTTTTCGGTATGAACGAAATGGGCAACACCTCGGACAAACCACACAAGAAATCAGCAAACTGCGTTGGTGAAGTAATGGGTAAATATCACCCTCACGGTGACTCCTCTATTTATGGCACTGTAGTGCGTATGGCACAAGACTGGTCATTGCGTTACTGCCTTGTAGATGGCCACGGTAACTTCGGTTCCGTTGACGGTGACTCACCTGCCGCAATGCGTTACACGGAAGTTCGCCTTGACAAAATGGGCGAAGAAATGCTCTCCGATATTAACAGCGAAACTGTTGATTTCCAGCCAAACTACGATAATACAAGAAAAGAACCGGTTGTTCTCCCTACGAGAATACCAAACCTCCTTATAAACGGTGCTTCCGGTATTGCTGTGGGTATGGCTACCAATATGCCGCCTCACAACATCACCGAAACTATTAACGGATGTATAGCTCTCATTGACAACCCGGAAATCACTATTCCGGAATTGATGAAACACATCACTGCTCCGGACTTCCCTACAGGCGGTACTATTTATGGTTATCAAGGCGTAAAAGACGCTTACGAAACAGGTCGAGGACGCATTATTATTCGTGCTAAAGCTGAAATTGAATCAGAAAAAGACCACGAATCAATCATAGTTCACGAAATACCTTACGGTGTCAACAAAGCGGAACTCATTAAATACATCGCTGAACTCGTAAACGAGAAAAAACTTGATGGTATCGCAGACCTCAACGACGAAAGTAACTATAAAGGTATGCGCATCGTTATCCGTCTTAAAACAGACGCTAACGCAAACGTTGTGCTGAACAAACTTTACAAGATGACTCAGATGCAGGCATCTTTCAGCGTAAACAACGTTGCTCTCGTTCACGGACGTCCAAAAACTCTGAACCTCAAAGAACTCCTTCAGGCTTTCGTGGATCACCGTCATGAAGTTGTTATCCGTCGTACTCAGTTTGAACTCCGCAAAGCACAGGAGCGTGCTCACATTCTGGAAGGCTTGATTATTGCTTCACAAAATATTGATGAAGTTATACGCATCATCCGCCATTCTGCCGACACCGAAAGTGCAAGAGCGGAACTTTCCGCTAAATTCGGACTTGATGAGCCTCAGACACAAGCTATTGTGGATATGCGACTCAAGCAACTCACAGGACTGGAACAAGACAAACTCCGCCAGTCTTACAAAGAATTTGAAGACCTCATCGCTCACCTTGAAGAAATTCTCAACGATGACCACGTTTGCCGTGAACTCATCAAGACAGAACTCCGTGAAGTAGTTGAAAAATACGGTGACGAACGCCGCACGGACATTGAATACTTTGCAGGCGACTTTGATGCAAAAGATTTCTATGCAGACGACGACATGATTATCACCATCTCACACATGGGATACATCAAACGTACCGCTCTCACGGAATTCCGCGCACAAAACCGCGGCGGCGTAGGCTCTCGCGGCAGCAATACTCGCGAGGAAGACTTTATCCGCTACATTTACCCGGCTTCCATGCACGACGACATCCTCTTCTTTACTCAGAAGGGACTTGTGTATAAGATGAAAGTATATGAAATTCCGGAAGGCGGAAAGAATACCAAGGGCAGAGCTATACAGAACTTGCTCAATATTGATTCTACAGACTCGCTGAACGTTGTTATCAGTTGCAAACACCTTGATGACCCAGAATTTACGTCAAGCCACAACCTCGTATTTGCAACACAGTACGGAATTATCAAGAAAACTTGCCTCAGCGAATATGCACGCATTAACGTCAAAGGTAAGAAAGCAATCTTACTCCGCGAGGGCGACAAACTCATTGGCGTTGAACTCACCGACGGCGACTCTGAAATCCTCCTTGCAAACCGCAACGGACGTGCCATAAGATTCCACGAAAGCAAAGTTCGCCAGATGGGACGCGTTTCTACCGGTGTACGCTCAATGAAACTTGACGGTGGCGACGATGAAATCATAGGTATGATTTGTATGCAGCCGGAAGGTGGCAAACACGTGATGGTAATTTCCGAAAAAGGCTTCGGTAAACGCACGGATCTTGAAGCATACCGCGTCACAAACCGCGGCGGAAAAGGCGTCAAGACCATTAACATCACGGAAAAGACAGGTCACCTCGTAGCACTTCTGAGCGTCAACGATGACAACGACTTGGTTATCATTAACAAGTCCGGCATCACTCTCCGCCTCCACGTTTCACAACTCAGACTTATGGGACGCTACACTCAAGGCGTAAGACTTATCAACCTTGACAAACGTAACGACGAAATTGCATCTGTCTGCTGCGTTGATGCCGACAATGAAGCGGAAGTGGAAGAAGTGGAAGGCGTACAGGAAGAACTTCCGGAACTCACAGAAGAACAACTCCAAGACGAACCGGAAAGCGACACCGACGCTGAAGACGAAGAAACTCCTGATAATGAATAAAAAAACATAGGGCTTATAAGGCTTAATTGCCCTATTCGCCCTATAATTTAAAAAAGTATAAACAAAAACAATAAATAAATTTTAATTCCTCATTCTAAAGCTAAAGCACCAAAATTATGAAAAAACAACTATTTTTCGGGCTTTGTCTCGCAGCAGCAATCTCTGCTACAGCACAAATCAGTGCAGTTAAAGAAGCTGAAAGAGACGCAAAAGACGGTAACTATGCAGCTGCCATTGAAAAACTTACTCCTGCATTCACTCACCCTGAAACCGCACAGGATGCTAAAACATGGTTTATTGCAGGTAAAGCAGGTTTTGATTTCTACGACAATCAATACGCTCTCAAGAGTTTAGGTAAAGAAGCAGATGCTAACGCTATGGGTAATGCACTCATGAGTGGTTATAAATTCCTCACCACTGCTCTCCCTCTTGACTCTCTTCCAAACGAAAAAGGCAAAATTAAGCCTAAATATTCAAAAGACATCTTAAAACTCATTGAAGGTCACTACAACGACTTTAACAACGTTGCTATCTTCATGTGGGAAGCACAAAACTGGAAAGGTGCTTACGATGCTTGGGAAATGCTCATCAACATTCCTAATGACCCTGTTTTAGGAGCAAATGCACCTAAGGCTTACCCGGACAGCACTCTCTGCGACATCATGTACAACCAGGGTCTTGCTGCTTGGCAAATGGACAGCCTCGCTCTCTCACTCGCTTGCTTTGAAAAAGCTATGGCTAAAGGCTACGACAAAAAACAAATCTTTGACTATGCTATCAGCCACGCTGCTCAGCTCCACAACAACGAAAAAGTTTACGAACTCGCAGAAAAAGCTTACAAACTCCACGGTAGCGAAAATCCTCTCTACCTCCAACTTATGATTAACGGACGTATTGAACACGAACAGTACGATGAAGCAAGCCAAATGCTTGACGAAGCTATTGCCGCTAATCCTAGCGATGCTCAGCTTTACTACGTGAAAGGTATCCTCTTCGATAGCCAGAAAAACGAAGACGGCGCTTACGATATGTACCTCAAAGCTGTAGAATTAAATCCTGAACTCGCTATTGCTCAGTACGCTCTCGGTCGTGCTCTCTGCAACAAAGCTTACAAAATCAACGATGAAGCAGGACAACTCGCAAACAGCGAATACCAGAAAGTTCGTGCAGAAAAAGTTGACCCTCTCTTCCGTGAAGCTGCAGACCACCTCGAAAGAGCTCTTGAAATTGACCCTGACAACAGCCACGACGTAAGAGTTTATCTCCGCAACATCTACTACAACCTCGGTGATGAAGCAAACCTCAAACGTATTGAAGAGTTTTAATAATCCTCATTAGTAATAAGAAATCGGGCGACTATCCGCAAAGATAGCCGCCCGATTTTTTTTGTAAATTCCGCAAATCGCTTAATGCTTTTTTTCAGCATCATTTAGCAATAGCTGAACGCACTATTCAGCCGCATAGCGGAATTGTCTTAAAATTCATAATCCACACAAGCACGAGCTTCCTTATGTCCTGCAAGAAGACCTGCCGCAGCCACGTGTGCCGGATGTTTTGCATAGATTTCAACATCTGCCATTGTATCCACAACTGCAGTGAGAACCACGTCCCATGTTTCACTCGGATTTTCATTTATGCCCACTTCAATAGAGCGGAGAACTGAAATCTGCTCCGGTAGCGCCTCAAGTGCAGCCTTGAATTGTTCTGCCACATAGCGGCGTTCTTCTGCCGTGCCTGTAAGTTTGAATGTTACAATATGTTTTACCATTGCTGTATTATTTATAATATGTAAAAAAACTTCATTTTAGTTTAGAACCTCAAAGCGTCTAATAATAGAACAAAGTTACGGAAAAATTTCCAAAAAGTACACAAATTTGGTATTATGGAAAGATTTTTTGCCTTTTGGATAGAATATCCGTAACTTTGCACCGGAAAAAACACAAAGAGAGAAAAACGTGAAAAATATCAGACACATTATATTATTAGCACTCATTACTTGTTGCTGTTCTGTTTATGCCCAAGACACCCTTACTGTCCAAAGCAACGAACCTTTTTACAAAAAGGGAATTATCGGTAAAGTTTATGACTATTTTGACGACAGCAACAAGGTGAAGCCACAGAAAAGGTTTGATTTCAGTGTTATTGGCGGTCCTCACTACTCAAACGAAACAAAACTCGGTCTCGGACTCGTGGCTGCCGGTATTTACCGCAGAAATCTTGCAGACACTGTGACTATGCCGTCAAACATTTCGCTTTATGCAGATTTTACCTCCACAGGCTTTTATCTTTTAGGCATTAAGGGCTATCACAATTTTCACAACAACCGTTTCCGACTGAACTATAAAACCTATTTCTATTCTTTCCCAAATAAATTTTGGGGTATAGGCTACGAAAACGGACAATACGACTATAACGAGACTTCTTATCGCCGCAAACAAATGAAATTCAGTGCGGAATTTCTTGTAAGAATAGGTAAATACCTCTTAATTGGTCCTTCCGCACAATTCTGCAATATTCGCGGCAGCAAAATAGATGACTATACACTCTGGCAAGGTCAAGATATGAACATAAACAGCATCAGTGCCGGAATAACAACCACCTTTGACAGCCGTGACAACACTGAAAATGCCTATAAAGGCACGTACGTAGCAGTCAATCAGCGTTTTTATGTTCGCGGCATGGGTAATGACTATGCTTTCAGTAGCACGGAAATAACGGCTAATCAATACTGCAAAGTATGGAAAGGCGGTGTCCTTGCCATGCAGCTCCACAGCATGCTCACCTACGGCAATACTCCCTGGACCATGCTTGCTACCGTCGGTGGTTCTGAAGCTCTTCGCGGCTACTACGAAGGGCGTTTCTCGGACAAATGCGAGATTGACGCAACCGTAGAACTCCGCCAGCACATCCGGGGTAGAAGCGGAATTGTTCTTTGGACAGGTGCCGGAAACGTGTTCCCAAACTTTGACAGTTTTAAGTGGAGTCACACATTGCCCAACTTCGGCTTCGGCTATCGCTGGGAATTTAAGAATAGAATAAATGTGAGACTTGACTATGGTTTCGGCAACCATGGCGAGTCCGGTTTTGTGTTTAATATAAATGAAGCTTTTTAAGAATATATCCGGGCAGGAGTTACTCGCACTCCTCACACCTATAATATTGGTAATACCTAATGCAGTGCTCAATTTCACAGAGCATCTGCCGCTATTGACATCTATAGTGAATATCGTTCTGCCGCTTTCCGTTTACCTGCTGATAACTACGGCTTTCAAGAAAGTGGGCATAACCGTTTGGTGTCTGTTACCTATAATGATTTACTGCGGTTTCCAGATAGTGCTACTTTACCTTTACGGATGCTCTATCATCGGCGTGGATATGTTTCTGAACGTTGTCACCTCAAATCCCGGTGAAATTGCAGAACTGCTCGGCAACCTTATTATAGCGATAGGTTCACTTGTGATAGTATATATTCCCGCTCTTGTCTATGCGGCGATTTGCATAAGTAAAAAACTCACTTTGCGTCACTCATTCGTCTATCATTTCCGCAGAATATCTGCAGTTGCAGTAAGTGCCGGTATCATACTTTTGGCTATAAACTTTTTTGTCACCCCAGGCTTTGCCGTTTTTAACGATATTTTTCCTGCAAACGTAAGCAAAAACCTCGTTCTCGCTTTCAAACGTTATGCACAAGTTTCAGACTACCCTATCACATCTGCAGACTTCAAATATAATGCGACAGCCACTCACCCGGACTCTATACAGGAAACTTATGTTGTGGTAATCGGCGAAACATCAAGAGCGGAAAACTGGGAACTTCTCGGCTATAACCGCAACACCAATCCCCTACTCTCAAAAACTGAAAACGTCGTGGCAATGCCGCAAGCCATTACGCAGTCCGCCACCACACATAAGAGCGTGCCAATGATTCTTTCCCCCATCACCGCCGCAGATTTCGACTCCATAAACTATCGCAAAAGTTTTATCTCCGCTTTCAAAGAAGCCGGATTTTACACTGCTTTCTTTTCAAACCAGAAAAGAAATCGCTCTTACACGGAGTATTTCGGAAATGAGGCTGACAAGTGTGAATACATCTCAGACAATGCCACTGTACAACCATACGACATTGAACTCATCAATCTTCTGGAAAAGGAAATTGCAGACACCACACACACTAAAAAACTTATCGTGCTGCACTCATACGGCTCTCACTTCAACTATTCCGAAAGATACCCTCGCGAGGCTGCATTTTTCACTCCGGACAACAAAACCGATGCTAACCGTGAACATCGCCCGGAACTCATAAACGCATACGACAACACTATCCGTTACATTGATTTTTGCCTCCACAGTGCTATCTCCGCTCTTGAAAAATCCGGCACTGCAGCAACACTGATTTATGCTTCAGACCACGGTGAAGACATTTTTGACGATTCCAGAGAACGTTTTCTCCATGCTTCACCGGTTCCAACATACTATCAGCTACATGTGCCTATGATTATTTGGACTTCAAACAAATACAACAGTCTTTATCCTGAAAAAGCTGAGAATTTACGCATCAACAGACTCAAGATTGTGTCACCAACGGTGTCACTTTTTAACACACTCATTGACCTTGCCGGACTGCAAACAACTTATTCAGACAGCACTGCTTCACTCGCTAACGAAACATTCCGGTCTCCGGAACTTTTCTTCTTGAGCGACAGAAATGAGCCTATAAAAATTGATAGCACATCTGTCCACAAATATGACTTTGCAAAACTTAAAGAAAAACATTTTATAAAACCTTAAAAATATTCCTCCCGGCAAAGTTTTCCAAAACAAAAATCTAACTTCCTTATTTTCAATTATATAGCATTTTTGCTATACCCTTAAAGTTTTCCAAAACAAAAATCTTAGATAAAATATTAGTGAAATAATTTGACAATCCGAAATAATTGTATTAGTTTTGCATTGCTTTTCGCAAAACAAAAATCTAACATTCAAAACAAATACAATAATCGGATAGTTTTTATGATACAAACAGTAGTAAAGCGCGACGGACGCGTTGTCGGATTCAATGAACTGAAAATCAAAGCGGCAATCCGCAAAGCTATGCTTCAAACAGACCTCGGTGAAGACGAAGCACTCATTGATAGAATAACGGATCACATTGCACTGAACGGTGACAACCAAATGACAGTGGAAGCCATTCAGGACAAGGTGGAATATGAACTTATGAAGAGTTCCCGCAAGGAAGTGGCTCGTATTTACATCGCATACCGAGACAAACGCAGTATCGCCCGCCGTGCCAAAACACGCGATATGTTTCTTGAAATCATTGAGGCTAAAAACAACGACATCACCCGTGAAAACGCCAATATGAACACCGATTCGCCGGCAGGTATGATGATGAAATTTGCCAGCGAAACTACTAAACCGTTCGTTGACGACTATCTGCTATCCGATGAAGCAAGAAGAGCTTTCAAATCCGGCTACATTCATATCCACGACAAAGACTACTACCCCACAAAGAGCCTCACTTGTGTGCAACATCCTCTGGACAGAATACTCGAAGGCGGATTTGTTGCAGGACATGGCGAATCCCGTCCCGCAAAAAGAATTGAAACTGCAAGTATCATAGGTTGCATCTCACTGGAAACGGCTCAAAACGAAATGCACGGCGGACAAGCTATCCCGGCTTTTGACTTTTACCTTGCACCGTTCGTGAGAAATTCTCTCATTGAGGAAATAAAGCAAATTGAGGCACTTACAGGCGAAAATCTATCCGAACTTTACCACGCTCCGCTGAAAGACTACACTAAAAAGCCACTTGAAGGACTGCAAGGGAAAGAACGTGAACTACAGCACGCTGTAAATCAAACCGTTGCAAGAGTGCATCAGGCAATGGAAGCTTTCGTACACAATATGAATTCCATTCACTCTCGCGGTGGCAACCAGGTCGTTTTCAGCTCAATCAACTATGGCACAGACACTTCCGCAGAAGGTCGTTGCGTAATCCGTGAATTGCTCCAAACCACATACGAGGGTGTAGGAAACGGTGCAACAGCCATTTTCCCTATCCAGATTTGGAAAACTAAAACCGGGGTAAACTACTTGCCCGAAGACCCCAACTACGACCTATATCAGTTTGCCTGCAAAGTGACTGCACGTCGATTCTTCCCGAATTTCGTGAACCTTGATGCAACATATAATTTCCACGAAAAATGGGATGCGAACGACCCTAAACGTTACCAATACGAAGTTGCCACAATGGGTTGCCGAACTCGTGTTTTTGAAAACAGATTCGGTGAAAAGACGTCTATCGGACGAGGAAACCTCAGCTTTACCACAATAAACATCGTCAGAATAGCCATTGAGGCTATGGGCATTGAAAACAAGGAAGCAAGAATTGAAGCCTTTTTCACAAAACTTGATGAAATTCTGGAAATCACAGCTCGCCAACTTTGCGACCGCTACGAATTCCAAAAAACCGCTCTCGCAAAACAATTCCCGCTCCTAATGTCACGTCTCTGGAATGGCGGAGAAAAGCTTAAACCAAACGACACTATTGAACCCGTCATCAATCAGGGTACACTCGGAATCGGATTTATAGGCTTGGCAGAATGTCTTATTGCACTTATCGGCAAACACCATGGCGAAAGTACTGAAGCACAAAAGCTTGGACTTAAAATCATCACTCACATGCGTGACCGTGCAGTGGAATTTTCTGAAAGATATCAGCACAATTTCTCTGTTCTTGCCACTCCGGCTGAAGGCCTTTCCGGCAAATTTACCGCCAAAGACAAAAAAACTTTCGGTATTATCCCGGGCGTGACAGACAAGGCTTACTATACAAATTCAAACCACGTCCCTGTGTATTACCACTGCTCGCCAAAACACAAAGCGGAAATTGAAGCACCTTACCATGACCTTACACGTGGCGGACACATCTTCTATGTGGAAATTGACGGCGATGCTACACATAACCCAAAGGCTATCAGCGACATTGTGGATCTTATCCACAAATACAATATCGGCTACGGCTCCGTGAACCACAACCGCAACCGCTGCATGGATTGCGGCTACGAAGATGCACAGGCAGAACTGAAAGTTTGCCCCAAATGCGGCAGCACAAATATAGACAAACTGCAACGCATCACAGGGTATCTCGTAGGTACTACGGACAGATGGAACAGTGCTAAACTCGCAGAACTTAACGACCGTATTGTTCACAAATAAAAAAACACTAAAAAGTTGAAAATCATCAAAATAATAGACGGCACAAGTGTAGATGGACCCGGGCTACGGACATCCATCTACTTTTCCGGCTGTTCTCATCACTGTCCGGGCTGCCAAAATCCTCAAACATGGGATATAAACGCAGGCAATGAGGCTGACATTGAAGACGTTCTGAAAACTATTATTGACAATGATTTTGATGTAACATTTTCCGGAGGTGACCCGCTTTTTCAAGTGGAAGCAGTGACGGAACTTGCAAAAAGGATAAAACACATCGGCAAAAATATTTGGTGTTACACCGGCTACACCTACGAGCAAATTCTTGCAGACAGCAAACTGTCACAAATTCTTCCGTACATCGACGTTCTCGTTGACGGCAGATTTGACATCAACCTGCGAGACATTTCGCTCCGTTTCCGTGGTTCTGCAAATCAAAGACTTATTGACGTTCACAAATCTCAACCCGGGAAAATCGCAATTTGGGAAGATTGACAGATTATTACCGCTAAAACTCACGTTATAGTTATTTCGCCCTATCTTTCAGAGCCTTACCCGTATAACTGCTTTCACACCGCATAATATCTTCCGGAGTACCTGTGGCTACTACATATCCTCCCTCATCACCGCCTTCCGGTCCCATATCTATCACATGGTCTGCAGTGCGAATAACATCTAAGTTGTGTTCGATAATCAGCACCGTATGACCCTTGGAAATGAGCTGATTGAAGGATTTTAAAAGTGTACTGATATCGTGAATATGCAGTCCTGTTGTAGGCTCATCAAAGATGAAAAGTTTATGACTTCCGGAGTCTTGCGACAAGTAATATGCCAATTTCACCCTCTGATTCTCACCTCCTGAAAGTGTGGAAGATGCCTGACCGAGTTTTATGTACCCCAGCCCCACATCTTGTAGCGGTTTAAGTTTGCGTACAATCTTCTTTTCAATGCTGTCCTGCTCTTCACTGAAGAAATCAATCGCCTGATTTACAGTCATATTCAGCACATCATTTATATTTTTGCCTCGATATTCAATTTCCAAAATATCTCTTTTAAATCTCTGCCCGTGGCAACATTCGCATGGAATGGTGATATCTGCCATAAACTGCATTTCCACAGTTATATAGCCATCGCCCTTACATTCTTCGCAGCGTCCTCCCTCAGTATTAAAAGAGAAATAAGCGGATGTGAATCCCATCTGTTTTGCAGCCTGTTGTGACGCAAAAAGTGCACGAATATCATCGTAGGCTTTGAGATATGTGGCAGCATTGCTTCGCGTGGATTTTCCAATCGGATTTTGATCCACAAATTCCACAGAATCAATCATTTTAAGGTCGCCTTTAAGGGACTTGAATGCACCGGGTGACTCTGTTGATTCCTCAAAATGTCTCAGCAAAGCCTTGTAGAGAATATCTCTAACAAGAGTAGATTTTCCGGAACCGCTCACACCCGTTACCACTGTCATCACACCAAGTGGAAACTTGACGGTTATATCTTTCAGGTTGTTTTGACGTGCACCTGCAATTTCTATATAGTCTTTCCACTTCCGCCTTGACGTTGGTGCCGATATTGACAGTTCTCCTTTTAGGTACTTACCTGTGTAACTCCTTTCACTGTCCACAATATCTTTTGCCGGACCTTGATATACAATTTCTCCACCATATCGCCCGGCATCCGGACCAACATCTACAATATAATCCGCAGCACGGATAATTTCCTCCTCGTGCTCTACCACCACAACCGTGTTTCCGATTTGTTTCAGTCTATCAAGTACACGGATAAGTTTCTGTGTATCACGAGGATGCAAACCTATACTCGGTTCATCAAGAATGTAAAGCGAACCAACGAGGCTACTTCCCAACGACGTGGATAAGTTTATTCTCTGACTTTCACCACCGGAAAGAGTTGCGGAAGCACGATTCAGTGTCAGATAACCCAAACCTACCTCAATCAGGTATGTCAAGCGGCTTTTGATTTCAAATAGTATCCTTTTTGCAATATTTTCTTCCGTCTCGGAAAGCACAAGATTGTCAAACCACACTGCAAGGTCTGCTACAGACATTTTTGTAAGCTCGCAGATAGTTTTTCCCGCTACTTTCACGTACATTGCTTCCGGTCTGAGTCTGTCACCTTTACATTCGGGACAGAGAGTTTTACCTCTGAAGCGATTTCTGAGAATGGTGTATTGCACTTTGTATGCATTCTGGTCCACCATCTTGAAAAAGCCATCTATCCCCGGAAATCCTCCTTTGCCATGCCACAAAACATTTTTCTCTTCCGCTGTCAAGTCGCAGTACGGTTTATGAATGGGAAAACGAAGAATTCCGGACATTTCTATCAACATTCGTTTCCATTCACTCATCTTTTCGCCTTTCCAGCATGCCACGGCATCTTCAAAAATTGTGAGTGCAGGATTCGGAATCACAAGACGTTCATCTATACCGAGAACCTGACCGAAGCCATCACATTTTGTGCATGCTCCGTATGGATTGTTGAAATTAAACAAATGTTCGTCAGGCTCTAAAAATTTTATTCCGTCTGCCTCAAAACGACGTGAAAAATCAAATCTTTCCGCACCGTTTTCAGACCAAACCACGAGGGTGAGAGCATCTCCACCTTCATAAAAGGCTGTTTCTATAGAATCTGCAAGACGACTCACTTCATCTTTCTCATTGCTCACGGCAAGACGGTCTATAAGCAACTTATAGCCTTTCACGTCATTTCCTGTTTTTGCCACTTCTTCTATAGCCACAAAGCGGTTATCAGCAGTCAAAAAGCGACTGAAGCCCGCTTTAAGATATACCTCTGCCTGCAATTTCAGGTCTCTGCCCTCAGGTATTGTCACATCCGTGCAGAGTGCAATCTTTGTACCTGCGGGATATTGCATTGCTTTTTGCAATACATCTTCTATAGTATGCTTTTTAACTTCTATTCCCGTTACCGGCGAAAAAGTATGCCCCACGCGAGAATAAAGCAGGCGCAAATAGTCGTAAATCTCAGTAGATGTGCCAACGGTACTCCTCGGATTGCGAGTATTTACTTTTTGCTCTATCGCAATAGCAGGAGGCAAACCCTTGATATAATCCACCTCCGGCTTAGACATTTTTCCCAAAAACTGACGAGCGTATGCGGAAAGGCTCTCCACATATCGCCGCTGACCTTCTGCATATAAAGTATCAAATGCCAAAGACGACTTGCCGGAACCGGAAAGACCTGTTATTACTATAAACTGATTACGAGGCAAGACTACATCTACATTCTTAAGATTATTTACCCTTGCCCCTTTTATCTCAATATTTTCTGACATATCACCGCTCGTTTGTTTTTGCAGCACAAAATTAGGAAAAAATACATTAAGACACAACTTTATGTTGCACCCATTTGTTACTACACTAAAATACAGGCTCTTACTTTAGTTTTTCCATAAAACTTCACGTAAACAATGAAAAAACACACCAAAATATTTGGTCACTCAAGCATAAAACACTACTTTTGCATTGAAAATAAACAAAACTTTTTTAACAATCAAATAAATTACTACTATGGCTTACGTAATCACTGATAAATGTGTTGCATGCGGCACTTGTCTTCCAAACTGCCCGGTTGAAGCAATCTCTGAAGGCGATATCTACAAAATCGACCCGGACAAATGCATCGAATGTGGAACTTGTGAAGGTGTTTGCCCAAGTGAAGCTATTGTCTTAGGATAATTTTCACACAAGACATTCAGAAAAAATTAGTGCTACGCTTTTTTAAGCATAGCACTTTTTTGTAATTTTGCATAAACAAATATAATACTTCTCCTTTTGATGTCAGACAGTCCTCTTTTCACTATCATCACAGTCACTTTCAATGCGGAAAGCACTATTTCCCCCACTCTTAGAAGCATTGAGAGCCAAACGTTTACGGACTTTCAATATCTCGTAGTTGACGGTTTGTCTTGCGACAACACCCTTGATTTAGTGAAAAATGCCGGTATCAAAAACACAGATATCATCAGCGAAAAAGACTCCGGACTGTATGATGCCATGAACAAGGGCATACATAACGCAAAAGGACTGTACCTCATTTTCCTTAATGCCGGCGACTCACTTCACGCTCCGGACACTCTCCAAAAAATTGCAGACACTATTAAGATAAACGGCTATCCCGATATCACATACGGACAAACTATTATCGTAAACTCCGAAAGAGAAAAAATAGCGAACCGCCACTTGACTGCACCGGAAAACCTTTCGTTCAGCAGTTTCAAAAACGGTATGCTCGTTTGTCACCAGGCTTTCATTGCCAAACGTGACATTGCAGAAGACTATGACTTGCAATACCGCTACTCCGCCGACTACGACTGGTGCATCCGCTGCCTTAAAAAGTCACGGAAAAACGTTTATATTGACGATGTTTTGATTGACTATCTTAATGAAGGCGTCACCACTGCAAACTTCAAGAAGTCTCTCAAAGAAAGATATAAAATTATGTGCAAATACTACGGCACATTTTCAACATCCCTCCGACATATCAAATTTTTATTTCGTCATCTGATAAGAAAAATACACTCATGAACACAAAATACTACATTGTTCAAGACGGTAAATCCACCGGACCATTCAGCCTCGCAGAACTCAAGGAAAAAAGTCTCACCGAGGACACTCTCGTATGGTTTGACGGACTCACGGACTGGAAAAAAATAAAGGACCTCCCTATTCTGAAAAATCAACTTTCAGAAAAAATAAATCCACCCGTTTTCAATCAGGAAGAATATGAGAACACTTACGTCCCACATCTTTCACAACCACAGCCACAATTTTATTTTCCACATGAGGTTCGTCCTGCAAATTACCTCGCAGAATCCATAATTTCCGCAATTTTTTGTCTTCCAACAGCACTAATTGCTATTTACAATGCCGTAAAAGTAGATAAACTTTACGACCAGGGACGTCACGCAGAAGCCGTTCGTGCTGCCAATCAGGCAAAATATTGGTTTTTCACATCCGTTGCAATAGGGGTTATCTGTTTTATATTCATTTTGCTTTAAGAGCCATGAGCAGTTTCATTCTTAACACGTCTTTCCACATAAACAAAAAGTATGTGCCTCAATTTATTGATTGGGCAAGAAACACATATATTCCTCAAGCATTAAATTCCGGACTGTTTTTCGACTCTCTTTTCACTCACTTGCTGATTGAAGTAGAACCGGACACAGACAGTTTTGCCATTCACCTCAAAACAAAAGATATTGAGAAAGCTGTAGCGTGGCACGATTCCACAGCAGCGGCACTTAAAGAAAAACTGCACCTGGACACAGAGAAATCAGCCCTCTTTTTTACAACATATATGCAAGAACTGTAGTGGAAACAAATAGCGAGAAATACGACAAAATAATTTTAGGCATTGACCCCGGAACAAACGTGATGGGCTACGGACTTCTTGGCGTGAAAAACAAGAAACCGGAAATGATTGCCATGGGAGTGATAGAACTCTCCAAACTCGCCGACCACTATCATCGCCTTAGCCGAATTTATGAAAGAGTTGCCGGACTTGTAGATAACTACAAGCCTGACGAAATGGCTATCGAAGCTCCTTTCTTCGGCAAAAACGTTCAGTCTATGCTCAAACTCGGCAGAGCACAAGGCGTTGCAATCGCTGCAGCACTTTCCAGAAACATAAAAATCACAGAATACGAACCCAGAAAAATTAAAATGGCTATCACCGGAAATGGAGGTGCAAGCAAAGAGCAAGTACAGGAAATGCTCAAAAGAATACTCAAAATTCCGGAAAAATCTCTTCTCCCTCAGCTCGATGCTACAGACGCCCTCGCCGCCGCCCTCTGCCACTTCTATGAAACGTCCAAACCCGTTCTGCTAAAAAATTCTGCCAAATCTTGGAAAGAATTTATTGCAAACAACCCCGATAAAATTTCTAATCCTAAAAGACAATAATATTACGACGTTTAAAAAGAAATTGTTTAATTTTTATACTATGAAACAATCTAAATCGTACCAAATATTTGTATATTCATTCATTTATTTCTATTTTATGCAATAATTATACACAATATGTAAAATTTATTGAATAAAAATTTGGAAATTTGATATAACTGTATTAATTTTGCCACGAGTTAAAAATAATTGGTAAATAAAACTATACAAAAAACTAATAAACATACATTTATGCATAATTTCAATAGCAAATATTGGTGGTGGCACAGTTTGAATAGACCCAAGCCGTGAACACAAGTAGTCGCACTATGTGGGATGCCACTTCTATTTTGCATACGAAAAATATAGTACAGCGTCTTGTCGATTGGTAACACGGCAAGACGCTTTTTTTATCAATACAATAAATATGAAATCATACAATATCAACAAAGACGGTTTTTACGGTGAATTTGGCGGAGCTTACATCCCGGAAATCCTTTACGCAACTGTGGAGAATCTGAGAAATAGTTACGATTCAATAATCGAGAGTGAGGAATTCAAAAAGGAATTTCACTCTCTGCTTTGCGACTATGCCGGACGTCCTTCACCGCTATACCATGCTCGCCGTTTGAGCGAGAAATATGGATGCAAAATCTACTTAAAACGAGAAGACTTAAACCATACCGGAGCACACAAAATAAACAATGCTATCGGTCAAATCCTTTTGGCTCGCAAAATGGGCAAACGCCGCATAATAGCGGAAACCGGAGCCGGACAACATGGTGTGGCTACTGCAACTGTGTGTGCGCTGATGAATATGCCATGCAGAATATATATGGGAGCCACAGACGTAAAACGCCAGCACGTGAATGTGGAGCGAATGAAGATGCTCGGTGCTGAAGTGATGCCGGTAGAAAGCGGAAACAAAACCCTGAAAGACGCCACGAACGAAGCCATAAGGGACTGGTGTTGCCATCCTTCAGACACGTTTTACATCATAGGTTCAACTGTGGGTCCTCACCCTTACCCTGACCTTGTGGCTCGTTTGCAGAGTGTAATCAGCGAGGAAATAAAATGGCAACTTACAGAAAAAGAAGGTCGCGACTATCCGGACTATCTTATGGCTTGCGTGGGAGGTGGTTCCAATGCAGCCGGAACAATTTTTCACTACATAGACGATGAACGTGTCAAAATTTTTCTTGGCGAAGCAGGTGGAAAAGGCATAGACAGTGACCTCACTGCCGCTACCATTCAGTGTGGCACATTAGGTATTCTTCATGGCAGTCGCACACTCGTGATGCAAGACAGTGACGGTCAGATTATAGAACCGTATTCCATCTCTGCAGGACTTGACTACCCCGGCATCGGACCTATGCATGCCAATCTGGCTCGCGAACATCGTGCTACCGTTTTGGCTGTGAATGATGATGAAGCACTGCATGCCGCATACGAACTCACTCGCCTTGAAGGCATAATCCCCGCACTTGAATCCGCTCATGCACTGGGAATGTTGCCAAAAATGTCTTTCAAAAGTAACGATGTGGTGGTGCTGACAGTGAGCGGACGCGGTGACAAAGACCTTGATACATACCTGGCTCACACATCAGATTTTAACGAAAAATAAAAAACTAAAAACACATGCAACAATTCAACTATACAACAGAAACAAAAAAGATTTTAGGCGACTTGCATACACCCGTAAGCACATACCTGAAAGTGCGTGACCTATATCCGCAAAGTGCCTTAATGGAAAGTTCCGATTATCACAGTCACGACACCGGTCGCTCTTTTATTGCTCTTTCCCCGATAGCAAGCATTTCTATAGAACATGGAACAGCAGTTGCAAACTATCCTGACGGAAGCGGCACAAGGCAAAAAGTCAGCGACGATTATACGGTGGATACCGCTATCAGCGATTTCCTGAAGCATTTCAAAGTGTGCGGAAACAAGAGCGAATACTGCGGCATTTACGGTTACACATCTTTTAATTCCGTGTCTTATTTTGAACACATACAAATAAAAGATGATACTCAAGAGCAAAACGATGCACCGGACTTGCAATACATTCTCTATAAATATTTGATTGTGTTTGACCATTTCAATAACAGCCTTACACTTATTGAGCTTCTGGAAAACGGTGAGCCATCCGGTTTGGATTATCTGAAACGAATCATCAGCAATCACAATTTTGCCACATACGATTTTCATTCCGTAGGAGAAATCACAAGTACCCTCACAGATGAAGAGCACAAAGCAAATATCCGCAAAGGTATTGCACATTGCCGCCGCGGCGATGTTTTCCAAATAGTACTCAGCCGCAGATTCGTACAGCGATATGAGGGTGATGACTTCAAACTTTACCGTGCTTTGCGAAGCATAAACCCCAGTCCATACCTTTTCTATTTTGACTTCGGCGGTTTTCGCATTTTCGGCTCTTCACCGGAAACACATTGCCGCATTGAAGGTAGAAAGGCATATATTGACCCTATCGCCGGCACAACACGACGTACAGGCAATCCTGAAGAAGATGCTCGCAATGCACAATTTTTGCGTAACGACCCAAAAGAAAATGCAGAGCATGTGATGCTGGTGGATTTGGCACGAAATGACCTTAGTCGCAACTGCCATAACGTGAAAGTGGAGTTCTACAAAGATATGCAGTATTATAGCCACGTAATTCATTTGGTGAGCAGAGTGAGTGGCGAACTTCACGAAGACTCATCTCCAATAAAAGCATTTATTGACACATTCCCTGCCGGAACGCTTTCCGGAGCACCAAAAGTGAGAGCAATGCAACTCATCAGTGAAATGGAGCCACATAATCGCGGAGCATACGGCGGTTGCATCGGATTTATTGGATTCAACGGTTCACTAAATCAAGCCATAACTATTCGCACCTTCGTCAGCCGAAATGGTGAACTCTGGTTTCAAGCCGGTAGCGGCATAGTGGCAAAAAGCGATGATGAATATGAACTGCAAGAAGTAAACAGCAAACTCGGTGCACTGCGTCGTGCTATTGAAGTTGCAGAACAATTGTAAAAAATTTCAAATTAGACAATTATGAAAATTGTAATAATAGACAACTACGATTCTTTCACATACAATCTGTTTCACATAATTCGTGATGCCGGTGCTCAAGTTGATGTGAAACGAAACGACCGTTTTGAACTCTCTGAGATTAACAACTACGACAAGATTGTGCTGAGTCCCGGCCCCGGAATACCGGACGAAGCGGGTTTGCTGAAGCAGGTCATAGAAACATATAAAGATACAAAGCCCATGCTCGGTGTTTGTTTAGGTCATCAGGCAATTGGCGAGGTATTTGGAGCAAAGTTGGTAAACCTTGACGAAGTTTATCACGGAATACAATCTGACTGCCACATAGTTTCACCGGACTATATTTTTGAAGGCTTACCTAATAAAATTGACGTTGGAAGATACCACTCATGGGTGGTAGATAGCAAGAATTTTCCCGCAGAACTTGAAATCACAGCGGTTAGCGACAAACAAGAGATTATGGCTTTGCGACATCGCAAGTATGATATCCACGGCATTCAGTTTCATCCGGAATCCGTACTCACTCCGGATGGACGACAAATTATTTACAATTTCCTCAAAAAATAAGGTATGAAAGATATTCTGACAAAAATAATAAATGGCGATGTACTCAGCAGAAGCGAGACGTGTGCCATTATGCATGATATTGTGAAACAACGCTACAGCGAGGTGCAAATAAGTGCGTTTCTCACCGGACTTATGATGCGAGGCATCAAAGTTGACGAATTGCTCGGTCTCCGTGACGGAATTATTGAAACAGGCAACCCTATTGACTTATCACCATACAATGTTATAGACATTGTAGGCACCGGTGGAGACGGCAAAAACACATTCAACATCTCCACTTGCTCTTGTTTCGTAGTGGCAGGTGCCGGTTACAAAGTTGCCAAACACGGCAATTATGCTGCCACTTCCACATCCGGTGCCAGCAACGTGATAGAGGAACACGGAGTGAAATTTACGGCAGATGCAGACAAGCACAAACGCAACTTGGAACAATGTGGCTTCACATATCTTCACGCACCGCTATTTGCATACGGCATGAAATTCGTAGCTCCGGTACGACGTCAACTGCAAGTGCCAACTTGCTTCAATCTGCTTGGACCACTCGTAAATCCGGCTCGCCCACAATATCAGTTGCTCGGCGTGGCTAACCTCAATCAAATGAGACTATACAGCAGTGTCTTTGAGAAACTCGGCACTCACTACGGTATTGTCACAAGCATTGACGGATACGATGAAATTTCACTTACAGGCAACTTCAAGGTTAAGACTGCTTTTGTAGAAAAAATTTTCAAACCTCAAGACCTCGGTTTCAATGCTGTTACTCCGGCGGAACTTTTTGGAGGCGAAACCAAGCAGCAAGCTTCTGCTATTTTTGATGAAATCCTGTCTGACAATACTACTGCTGCTCGCAAAAACGTGGTTATTGCCAACGCAGCAATGGCTATCAAGGTTATTTGTGCCGAAAAGCCTATTGCAGACTGCATTGAAGAGGCTCGTCTTTCATTGGAAAGCGGTAAGGCGAAAAATGTATTGAATAAATATCTTGAACTTAACTCATAAGCAGCTATGGCAGACATTCTTGAAAAAATAATTGCAGACAAGCGTCTTGAATTGGAACGTATCAAAGCAGAGAAGCCACTTTCCGCACTGTATGAAGAGTTGGATTATGGAAACTTGCACGACATGATATCAATGCGTGAAGCATTACTGAAGAGCAGAACCGGAATAATTGCAGAGTTCAAAAGGCGTTCTCCTTCAAAAGGGTGGATTAACCCTGATGCAGACCCTGTGCAGACTGCCAAGGGATACGCAAAAGCAGGTGCTACCGCCATTTCCGTACTCACCGATGAGAAGTATTTTGGAGGCTCACTGCAATTTCTGAAGGAGATTCGCTCTGCCGTGAATTTACCTCTACTTCGCAAAGAATTTATTATAGACGAATACCAACTTCTGGAAGCTCGTATAGCCGGAGCGGATGCCGTACTTCTCATTGCTGCGGCTTTATCAAAACAACGCTGCCGTGAACTTACTACTAATGCCCATATAATCGGACTTGAAGTGCTTTTGGAAATTCACGACTGCAGTGAACTTGACTATATTGACACTGAGCCGGACATGATAGGCGTGAACAACAGAAAACTCAGCACATTCCAAACAGATGTGCAGCAGTCTTTTTCTTTGGCTGCAAATTTGCCGGCAGATGCTTGTTTGGTGTCTGAAAGCGGCATCTCTCAGCCTGACGTGGTACGCAAATTGCGTAGTGCCGGATTCCGCGGATTTCTCATTGGTGAAACATTTATGCGGCAAGAATCGCCGAGTCTTGCATTGAAACAGTTCAAAACCGAAATAAGATGCAAATAAAAGTGTGTGGCATGCGTAATGCCGAAAATATTGCCGAAGTGGAAGCACTGGGTATAGACATGATGGGGTTCATCTTTTGGCAAAAGTCAAAAAGATATGTGGAAAAACTTCCCGAGCACATGCCCGGAGAGGCGGTGAAACGCATTGGAGTATTTGTTGATGCCCCTATTACCGAGGTTACAAGAATAGCCAAAGAAGCAAAACTCTACGGTGTGCAACTGCATGGAAATGAAACCGCCGATTATTGCCGTCAACTTCGCCAAAATCCGGAAATGAAAGGCGTAAAAATAATTAAAGCAATAGGTATAAGTGACGATATGCCGCTGCCGGACACTACACCATATCAGAGCATCTGCGATATGCTGCTTTTTGACACCAAAAGTCCTTTGCATGGAGGCACCGGAAAGCATTTTAATTGGCATAAACTTGAAGAATACAAGGGAGATTTGCCTTTTATTCTCAGTGGAGGTATTTCTCCTGACGATGTTGAAGACTTGAAGGCAATACGTCACTCAAAAATGATTGGAATTGACCTTAATTCTAAATTTGAAATTTCTCCCGCTCTCAAAAACGTGAAACTGCTTAAAGATTTTAGAGCCTGTTTCATTAGAAATGTTAAAAAATGAGGCTGTCAGTCATTGAGCAGGCTAAAAGAAATGTTAAAGAAATAAAAGTACAAAATAGAAAAATGACAAATATAAAAAACATTAATAACACCAAAGCATCGCATCTTTTTGTTGCTTTTTGTCCTTCACTTCAGTCACTTAGCTCGCTAAGCTCCTTCAGTTCAGGACAAAAATCATTCAAAAATCTGCGACCTCATTATTTAACTTTCTTTATGAAACAGGTTCTTATCAACAAACTCAAATCTTACAAACAATGAATAGAATCAATAAACTTTTTGAACAAAAAAAGAATAATATACTCTCTCTTTACTTTTGTGCAGGGCATCCAAGCCCGGACAGCACTTGCCAAATCATCACTACTCTCGCCGCAGGAGGCATTGATATGATAGAGATAGGGATACCGTTCAGCGACCCTATGGCAGACGGCCCGGTTATTCAAGATGCGGCAACAAAAGCATTACGCGGAGGAATGTCTTTACACCGTTTGTTCGAACAACTTAGCGACATACGCAGCCGTGTTGATATTCCGCTCATTTTGATGGGATATCTTAACCCTATCGTACATTACGGTTTTGAGAATTTCTGCCGTGACTGCTCTCGCTGTGGCATTGACGGAATGATTTTGCCGGATTTGCCGTTTGCAGACTATCTAAAAGACTACAAACCCATTGCCGACAAATACGGGTTGCGTATTATTATGCTCATCACACCGGAAACATCTGAAGAACGTATCAGATTCATTGACCGCAACACAGAAGGGTTCATATACATGGTATCTTCTGCTGCAACTACCGGAGCACAAAAGGAATTTGATGCTGCCAAACAAGCATATTTCAGCCGAGTGAACGCTATGAATCTACGGAATCCGCTAATGATAGGATTCGGCATAAGCAACAAACAAACACTTTCCTCCGCACAAGCAAATGCCGCAGGTGCAATCATTGGAAGCAAATTCGTTACACTGCTGGACCAATTAGGCAACCCTGAAGATGCTCTTGCACAACTGTCACATGACTTAAACGAATAGAAATCGCATACACGTGAATCGCATACGCAAATTATTTCCAAAGGCACGAAATTAACGTTTCTCAAAACGTATTGCCGCAGCAGTGCAAAGTCTGCCCTGCGAATTGATTATTTCCACAGTGGCATCACTGCCTATTAGTGTGCTTTGCAGTGTCACGACCTCACCAAAAAGAGCCTCTGCGTGGAAAGTAACATCAAAACGGCAAATGCGATTTTCATCGTAAAACGCCAAATCCCACTGGTTTACAATCTGCTCCACATAGCGGTTTGTATTCACATGCCTGTTGCAATCTATATCGGCAGTAAGGAACGTGTGTGAGCGAACAGCCTGCGGAACGTCTATTCTCGCTACTCTCGGCTGCGGCTCGATAGGAAAATCGATTTCCGGCATAGGCACACCGTCAGGAAATAAAGAATTCAAGTTCACCGGGCGACGGGTATTCACGTCAATAGCCACCCAGGTTGTACGCACAAAACCTATCGGATTGCCGTTTTCATCATCAAAACGGATAGCTCTGTCGGAATAATACTTGTTTAGGGTTAAAATCCAAGTAGTTATACTGAATGTTTCATTAAAACGAGGAAAATGCCCCATTTCCACTACCACTCGGCTCAACACCCATGCTGCATTGTCGCGTATCATTCTCGTATAGCCTATATCCAGGATATTTGCATGCTCCGTGGCGATATCAATCACCATCTGCGTGAAAGAAGATAACGGCAGCTCCAACTGTGCGTTGCACATGGCTGCCGTTAAAAAAACTTTCTTTGAATGAACGGGTTGCGAATTATTTTGCATCACCGTCCTTTAGCTGTTTTTTTGCACGAAGTTCTTGCTCTGCGATGTATTCCGTGACGTATTCTCGCGGCGATTTAGTAACGGTGATACGTCCACTGCGAACAAACTGGCGGATATCATAGCGTTTCAGTTCCTCAAAAAGGGCTTGAGTTTCGCGGTAATGTCCAGTCTTTTCAATTACCGTAAATTCTTTTGTCACGTCAAGTATTCTTGCACCATGAGCACGGATAATTTTTTCCAAGTGCGGCTCATCTATAAGCAGAGCAGTGGAAACCTTGTAGAGAGCCACTTCCTGGTAAACGATGTCATCGTCCGTCCAGAGGAAAGCACGGAGAACGTCAACGCACTTTTCTATTTGTTTCACCACTTTTTCCATCACATCGCGAGTGGACCACGCAGTAATAGTGGATTTGTGAATACCCGGTATAGAACATTCACTTGCACTCATGGATTCTATATTGATACATCGGCGAGTAAAAATTATTGTAACCTGGCTGAGGATACCCACCGTGTTTTCAGAAAATATCGAGACTGTAAAAAGTTGCTTTTCCATCTGTATTAAAGGCTGAATTTCTTGTTTGAGTTAAGCATAATGTTATCCACTGTTCCTCCTGCAGGAATCATCGGGAAAATAAGGTCTGCCGGGTCTATATCGACGTTTATGATATATGTTCCGTCGTGTGCAAACATTCTGTCCACAGCTGCAGGCAAGTCTTCCCTGTTCAAGACATCTTCCCCCTTTATTCCGTACGCAGCGGCAAGAGAAATGAAGTCCGGATTTACGAGGTGTGTTTGAGAATAACGGCTGCGGAAGAAAAGTGTCTGCCACTGTCTTACGTTGCCAAGGAAATTATTATTCAGAAGAATAATTTTCACATTTACGTTATGCTCCAAAATAGTACCGAATTCTTGAACTGTCATCTGGAGTCCACCGTCGCCCACAAAGAGGCAAACAGTTCTGTCCGGTGCTCCCATTGCCGCACCTATTGCTGCAGGAAGACCGAAGCCCATTGTGCCGAGACCGCCGGAAGAGATAAAGCTCTTTGGTGCGGAATACTTAAAGTAGCGTGCTGCAAACATCTGGTTTTGACCTACGTCTGTCACGCACACAGCACCTTTGCCTGCTTTCTCTGCCACGATTTCCACAACCTCTCCCATTTTCATCTTGCCCTCTTTGGGGTAAACCTCTTCGGAAATAACCTCATCAAACTCCACTTTGTCGCATTGGTCAAAGAGTTTTTTCCATTCGGAGTGGTCGTTTTTGCGGATTTTCGGTAATAATGCGGAAAGGAATCTCTTTGCATCCGCATTCACAGCCTTATAAACATTTATATTCTTGTTTAATTCCGCCGGTTCTATATCTACATGAATGATTTTTGAATTTTGTGCATATTTCTTTACATCACCTGTCACACGGTCGTCAAACCTCATACCCACGGCAAAAATTACGTCTGCCTTGTTTGTGGCAATATTCGGACCGATGTTTCCGTGCATTCCCAGCATACCTTTATATAAAGGATGGTTGCTATCCATAGTAGAAAGTCCGAGAAGTGTTGCAGCAACAGGTATATCTGCCGTTTCAGCTAAAGTTTTCAGTTCTTCTTCCGCATTTGAAATTGCCACACCGTGACCGGAAAGGATAAGAGGACGCTCGGAATTGTTTATCAGTTCCGCAACTTCATCTACATCATACGCTTTTACGTCCGGATTAGGATTATAACTGCGAATAAAGTCACACGTTTTATGGCTCCATTCCATAAGTCCTGTCTGGGCATCTTTGGAAATATCAAGCACCACAGGACCCGGGCGACCTGTTGAAGCTATATAGAAAGCACGTGCCACAGCAGCCGGAATATCTTCAGGCTTGCGAATCTGAATAGCCCATTTGGTAACTTGCTGCGTCATTGCCACAACGTCTGTTTCCTGAAACGCATCTGTCCCGAGGAAAGCGGAAGCTACCTGTCCGGAAATCACCACAAGCGGCGTGCTGTCCATAAGTGCATCACTAAGTCCCGTCACCACATTTGTTGCACCCGGACCGGATGTCACAATCACAACACCAGGGCGACCCGTAATTCGGGCATAGCCCTGTGCTGCATGTACCGCACCCTGTTCGTGGCGTACGAGCACGTGATTTATTTTGTCTTGGTAGTCGTAAAGTTTATCATAAACAGAGATGATTGCACCGCCCGGATAACCGAACACCAAGTCAACGCCTTCACTTAAAAGCGACTTGATAAGTCCCTCTGCACCTGTAATCTTTTCACCCATAAAATATCGTAATTTTTCTATGTTTGCAATGTATGTGATATTTATTCTCTTACTCCTCCCTTATCCGCAGAAGTAACCATTGAAGCGTAAGCTTTAAGTGCCTTTGAAATCAGGCGATTTCTGTGTTTGGGAGTAAATGCGTCCTTGCCGCGTGCAAGTTCTTCCTCGCGACGTTCCGCAAGAACGGCATCATCAACTTTAAGATTTATTGTTCTGTTTGGAATATCTATTTCAATAATGTCTCCGTCACGAACAAGTCCTATGTTTCCACCTGCAGCAGCTTCCGGTGAGATATGACCTATGGAAAGACCTGAAGTACCGCCGGAGAAACGACCGTCTGTGATGAGTGCACACTGTTTGCCAAGGTGTTTGGACTTGATGTAACTTGTAGGATAAAGCATTTCCTGCATTCCCGGTCCACCTTTAGGACCTTCGTGGATAATAACCACCACATCTCCTGCCACTACTTTGTCACTGAGGATTCCTTCCACGGCATCTTCTTGTGATTCAAAAACTTTTGCAGGTCCGGAAAAACGGAAAATAGATTCATCTACACCGGCTGTTTTCACCACGCAGCCATCAAGTGCTATATTTCCGTGAAGCACGGCAAGTCCACCGTCTTTCACGTATGCATGTTCGCAGTCACGGATACAGCCATTTTCGCGGTCGGTGTCAAGAGTTACAAAACTGTTTTCTTGTGAACCCATTTCCGTAGTTCTCACTCCGCCCGGTGCTGAAAGCCAGAGTGCTTTAGCCTCGTATGAGAAATCTTTGCCGCCTACTGCGTATGCATCGATTTCTTCTTGCAACGTAAGTCCGTCAACACGTTTGACAGAGGTGTCAACAAGTCCCTTGTCTGCAAGCTGTTTCATAATTGAAACAATACCACCTGCACGGTTCACGTCTTGTATATGATAGTGTGAATTTGGAGCCACCTTGCAGAGCACCGGAGTTCTGCGAGAAAGCATATCTATATCGTTTATAGTAAAGTCCGCACCTGCCTCATTAGCAATAGCAAGGAGGTGAAGCACGGTATTTGTAGAGCCTCCCATAGCAATATCAAGCGTCATGGCATTCAGCATAGCCTCACGAGTGGCAATATTGCGTGGCAAAACGGATTCATCATCGTTAAAATAATATGCTTCCGCATTTTTGACAATTTGTCTTGCCGCTTGACGGAAAAGTTTTACTCTGTTTGCGTGAGTGGCAACCACTGTTCCATTTCCCGGTAGAGCAAGACCGATAGCCTCGTTCAGTGAGTTCATGGAATTTGCAGTGAACATACCTGAGCAGGAGCCACAAGTAGGACAGCTTTTTTGTTCAAGAAGTTTCACCATATCATCGCTAACGGAGGAATCTGCGGAATCCACCATCACATCTATCAAGTCCAAAGCACGGTCACCAAGCACACCTGCTTCCATAGGACCGCCTGATACGAAGATGGCAGGAATATTGAGTCTCATGGCAGCCATAAGCATACCCGGAGTTACTTTGTCGCAATTTGAAATGCACACCATTGCATCTGCCTTATGTGCATTCACCATGTATTCCACGGAATCCGCTATCAAGTCGCGTGACGGCAAAGAATACAGCATACCGTCGTGTCCCATTGCTATACCATCATCAATAGCAATAGTATTAAATTCTGCTGCAAAACAGCCTAATGATTCAATTTCTTTCTTTACAATTTGTCCTATTTCATGGAGATGTACATGACCCGGCACAAACTGCGTAAAACTGTTCACTATTGCAATTACAGGACGTCCTAATTGGTCTTCTTTCATGCCATTTGCACGCCACAACGCACGCGCTCCCGCCATTCGACGACCAACCGTGCTTGCATTGCTTCTTAATGGTCTGCTCATATTTATATTTATAATTATTCCTAAAAAATTATAACCTTAGATGTACTATTTATTTCGGCAAAGATAGTTATTTATTTTCAAATTTCAATATTTATCAACGAAAAACTGTCAATTTCTCACTATTTTGGCACAACTTTACCTACTTTTTGGCAAGTATCTCCAACTTTTATCACACAAAAAATTTATTCTTATATTTTCTATGTAGAAATGTTTTCGTAACTTTGCACTGCAAAAAATGAAAGAAACAAAAATCACAAATAAATCATAAACTTTTTTTTACATAACAAGACAATGAGAAAAAATATTGTAGCAGGAAACTGGAAAATGAACACTACACTCCAGGAAGGTGTAGCTCTTGCAACAGGTGTTAACAATGCACTCAAAGGTGCTAACCCTAAATGCGACGTTATCATCGCAGTTCCTTTCACTCACCTCGCTCCTATCGCAGCCGTTATTGACCAAAACATCCTCGGACTCGGTGCTGAAAACTGTGCAGACCACAAATCCGGAGCTTACACAGGTGAAGTTTCCGCTTCTATGGTTGCTTCTACAGGCGCTAAATACGTTATCCTCGGTCACTCTGAACGTCGTCAATACTACGGTGAAACTTCTGAAACTCTCAAAGAAAAAGTAGCTCTCGCTTTTGCAAACGGTCTCACACCTATCTTCTGCATCGGTGAAGTTCTTGAAGAACGCGAAAACGGCACTTACCTTGAAGTTGTTAAAGGTCAGATTGAAAGTGCTCTCTTCCACCTTTCTGCTGAAGACTTCGGCAAAATCATCCTTGCTTACGAACCGGTTTGGGCTATCGGTACAGGCAAAACAGCTACTGACGACCAAGCACAGGAAATGCACGCTTACATCCGCAACGTCATTGCTGAAAAATACGGCAAACAAGTTGCTGAAGACTGCTCTATCCTTTACGGCGGAAGCTGCAAACCGACAAATGCGGCTGCACTCTTTGCTAAACCTGACGTAGATGGTGGACTTATCGGTGGTGCTTCACTGGACGTTGAGTCATTCATGGGTATCGTGAACGCATTCTAATTAGGATATTTTCATAAAGTTTTCATATTTCCGGATTGCAGCCGCGGTGGGTAAAACACTCGCCGGGTTGCAATTTGTTTTTAACACGCCTCTCTAAAACGCTATGAGACTTTCACTTTTAGCTCTTTTTATTTCACTGGCATCATTCTGCACAGGAGCAAAAGATATTGTAAGTGCCATTGAGCAAGACAGCATCGTGACTATACTCCAACCTTCCGGTTTAGCGGAAAAAGTAAAGCCTCAAGGCTCTCTGCCGGCAACGGATGTCACCGAGCAGACTCAGGAAAACACCACTCCGCAGCCTACTGCCGGATACAGAATCCTCGTCTTTTCCGACAATAACGCTCGCACTGCCAGAAACGAAGCACGTGAAAGAGCAAGAGTGATTTCCGAGCAGCTTCCGCAGTACCGCACATACATTTCATACGAATCACCTTACTGGCGACTGAAAGTCGGCGATTTTATCAGTTCCGATGCTGCAGAACAAGCTGCTGCAGAACTTAAACAGCTATTCCCGCAGTACGGCAGAGAATTGCGTATAGTAAAGGACCGCATTAACATTCAAAAATAGTATTTCGCAAGACTTCCGTTTGCGACAAAGCAACCAAAACATGGACGAAAACAAGACTATATCCGAACTTGCATCTCACTTTGAAGCTATAATAAAACTCATTGGCGAAAACCCTGAAAGAGAAGGACTTGTCAAGACACCACTGCGTGCTGCCAAAGCCTTTTACTATGCCACTCAGGGTTACAGACAAAATCCGCCTGAAATGCTGGAGCAAGCAATATTTGAAGATGGAGGCTCACGAATGGTGATTGTGAAAGATATTGAATTTTACTCTTTCTGTGAACACCACATCTTGCCTTTTTTCGGCACTGTGACCATTGGATATATTCCTAACGGCAAAATGGTGGGACTAAGCAAGTTGGCTCGTCTTGTAGATTCTCTCGCTCGCAGACTTCAGGTGCAAGAACGCCTCACAAGCGAAATTTGCCGTTGCGTTTATGATACTCTCGGTGCAAAAGGTGTGATTGTGAAATGCACTGCACAACACTTGTGTATGAAAATGCGTGGCGTGGAAAAACAGGATTCTTCCACCTCCACAATCGCTGATGAAGGCGATTTCAGCACAAATGCTGAATTAAGACGAGACTTTTTTGAGGCAATTAAAGAATAAACACTTGCTCAATGACTAAAGATTTTATTAAATTATGGCTGTTGCTTGCAATTTCTTTTGCAATCTTTTTCGCTTACTCTTTAGCCGGAGATAAAACCATTGCCGGACTTTCTATTAAATCTTCTAATCTCGCAGGGAGCTTCATTGAGGAAAAAATCTTCACACCTATTGCTGAAGAAATTACCGAACCGCAACCAAAACCTCTGTTTCCGCAACCTGTAGATACTGCCACGCAAACTATCCTTTTTATCGGAGATTCTATGCTTGACGGACTTTCTCCACGTCTCGCAGCTTACGCAAAGCAGTCCGGACACACGCAGTATTCCGTTATCTGGTACAGTTCCTCAACTGAGCAATGGGGAAAAAGCAAAAGACTTACGGAATACATAAATAAATTCAAACCTACTTTCATCTTCATCTGCCTCGGTTCTAATGAACTGATAATAAAAGACATAAAAACAAAACGCAAAAAATACGTTGATTCTATACTCAGCGAAATAGACACCATTCCTTTCCTCTGGATTGGACCTCCAAACTGGAAAAAAGACACAGGAATAAACGATATGCTTGTGGAATCATTGCCTAAAGGCACTTTCTTTATGAGCAACGGTATGACCTTCAGCCGAAGAAAAGATGGTGCACACCCCACGGCAAGCAGTGCCATACTCTGGATGGACAGTGTAATCCGCTGGATGCCGGACAGTTGCCTACACCCTATCCGACTTGATATGCCGGAAACCAAAACAGCTCGTCCTAAGAAAATTTTTGTACACCAACCGGAAGTGTAATGGCAGAGTGTAGCATCAACATAGCAAATATTGATTGGAGCAGCACATTAGATAACGTGTTGAACCTCTTCACATACTCTCCCGGAAATCCTATGCTTTTTTCAAGCGGACTCTTCTGGGCACTGTTTTTGATTTTCCTCCCTGTCTATGCAATGATAAAGCACAGCAGAACAAAGATGATGATTTTCACCACTCTGTTCAGCTTGTTTTTCTACTATAAATCAGGTAGTTTCGCTTTTTGCCTGCTTCTTTTCACTGCTGTCACAGACTGGCTCATAGCACTAAAAATCCACCATTCAAAACCGGGTTTACTGCGTAAAACTCTGCTTTGGACATCAATAATTCTCTCATTATCTATATTGGGCTACTTCAAGTACGCAAACTTTTTTGTCTTCAACTGGAGTATGCTCACAAACACGAATTTCCAGCCTCTGGACATAATTCTGCCTATTGGTATTTCATACTATACTTTCCGCTCAATAAGCTATGTAGCAGATGTTTACAACGGTAAAATCAGTCCTGCAACAAACCTGCTTGAATACGTATTTTTCCTCTCATTTTTCCCTGCACTGGTGGCAGGACCTATTGTTCGTGCAGAAGTGTTCCTGCCTCAACTCCGTGAAAACAAAAACGCTTCAAAGACAGATATTTACACCGGGCTATGGCTCATTATCTTAGGTATCGCAAAAAAAGCTATCATTGCAGACTATATTTGCCAATACAACGACCTTATCTTCTCTACACCAACAGGTTACAGCGGTTTTGAGACTCTGATGGGCGTTCTTGGCTACACTGCACAAATTTACTGCGACTTTTCCGGCTATTCCGATATGGCTATAGGTATGGCTCTGATTATGGGCTTCCATATTCCGGACAACTTTAATTTTCCATACAAATCCACATCTCTCACGGAATTCTGGCGTAGGTGGCACATCTCACTCTCCACTTGGCTGCGAGACTACCTCTACATTCCTCTCGGCGGCAACCGCAAGGGTAAATATCGCACATACATCAACAATTTCATCACCATGCTGTTAGGCGGACTATGGCACGGTGCAGCATGGAAATTTATTTTTTGGGGCGGTATGCACGGAGCAGGACTTGCCGTAAACAAAGCTTGCCGACCTTTTACGTCTAAAATTGACGGAAAACTCTGGTTCACAGCACTTTCATGGCTGATTACTATGGCAACGGTTTCATTCTTGTGGATATTTTTCCGAGCAGACTCTTGGGAAGATTCGTGGAGCATAATATGCAACATTTTCACAAACTTTTCACTGGACTATTTTGCACCTTTCGCCAAAGTTAGATACACATGGCTGATAATGATGGCTGTAGTGATTATAACTCACTCATTCACGGAAAACTTGTACAATAAAATAACACGCATTTTCGTTTCTTCTCCATGGATAGTGAAACTTCTCATTTTTACGCTCGTTATCCAGCTCGTAATTGAATTTGCCGGTGAAGACGTACCTCCATTTATTTATTTCCAATTCTAATCTAAATTCTAAAAAACATGATTGAAATTATTCTTTCCATCGTCCTTGTAGCATCCGTTGCGGCATTGCTTATCTATGCAAAAAAAGCATCATCATCTGCAAAAGAAATTGAAATTCTCAGCAGAGAAATTGAACGGCAAAAAGATTCTGCCGTAAAAGAAAAACAAGATTATGAAGCTAAGATTCAAACACTTACACAGCAATTAAACAGTGAAAAAATAAAAAACGCTACACTTGAAGAACGAATTGCACAGCAGGAAAACATAAAAGAAAAAATGGAACGTGAAAATGAAATCCGTTTCAAAAATCTTGCAAATGAAGTTCTCCGCTCAAATTCCGAGCATTTCAAGCAGCAACAGGAAAGCAGACTTGATGAAATAATAAAGCCCCTCAAGGAAAACATTGAAGCCTTCAAACGTACTATTCAAGACAATTTTGTGGCTGAATCCGGTGATAGGAAATTACTCGGTGCAAAAATTGAAGAACTCAAAAATTTGCAGCAATCTATTGGAAAAGAGGCTAAAGAACTCACCACCGCCCTCCGCGGAAACTCCAAAGTACAAGGCGACTGGGGCGAATTTGTACTTGAGTCACTCCTGGAACGTTCAGGACTTGAAAACGGCGTTCATTACACCATTCAGGAAAATCTGAAAAACGAAAACGGTGAAAACATCCGTCCTGACGTTATCATTAAATACCCCGACGGACGTGCTATAGTTGTAGATTCAAAAGTGTCGCTGACTGCATTTGTGAACCTTGTAAATGCCGAAAGCAAAGAACACGAGGATACATTCCGCAAGCAACACATAGACTCCGTGAAACGCCACGTTGACGAACTCGCAAACAAAAACTATCAGAAATACGCCGGTGTGGAAAAAGCGGATTTCGTGATGATGTTTATCCCAAACGAACCTGCTTACATTGCCGCCATGCAGGGTGATAACGACCTATGGAAATACGCCTTTGATAAAAAGGTGATTATCCTTTCACCCACACACCTGCTCACTGTCCTCAATATGATTTCACAACTTTGGCGACAAGACAAAATAACACGAAATATTATCGCCATTGCGGAAGAAAGCGGTAAAATGTACGATAAATTTGTGAGCTTTATAAAAGAAATGGAGGATATCGAGTCCGCCATTGTAAAAGCACACACCGCATACGGAAAAGCAATGAAAATGCTTTCCGAAGGCAAAGGAAATCTTGTAAAAAAAGCAGAGCAACTAAGAGAAATGGGTGCAAAAGCCTCAAAAAGTTTGCCACAAAATCTCGTAGATAAGCAAGACAATATCTTATCATAGCAATTCTATTTCCATAGCCTAAAATTCTCCCCAATTGCTCATTTGCACATATCTATTTAACATATTTTTGCGAATAGTGCCAAAATATATGGATTGTTAAAATACTTACCACAAAAAAAATTGCTATCTTTGCACTTTAGAAATGTTATACAACAAAACTAAATCAAAATAAATCATGAAGCTTAAAACACTCGTTTCACTTTCCGCTTGCTGTGCTCTTATGCTCACAAGCTGCGGCAAAAAACTCAATCCGTTTGCGGCTGATTATTTCACCGTAAATCCTAATCCGCTTGAAGCAGTAGGAGAACGCGTTCCTGCTACTGTTACAGCAAACATTCCGCAAAAATTTTTCCTCAAAAATGCAGAGGTTACAGTTACTCCTTACCTCGTTTTTGACGGACAGGAAGTTGCATCACAATCATACGCTTTCCAAGGCGAAAAGGTTCGTGGCAATGCACAAGTAATCAACTATGAACAAGGCGGCTCCGTTACTATCCCGGTTATGTACAATTATCAGCCGGAAATGATTAAGAGCGAACTTTTCCTTGATTTCAACGTACGCCAAGGCAACAAACAGTACGTGCTTCCAAGAGTTAAAGTGGCAGACGGTGTTATTGCTACTTCCACTTTGGCTAATGCAGGAACTGTTGCTCCGGCTATCGCTCCGGACAGCTTCCAGCGTATCATCAACGAAAAATATGCTGCTGACATCAAGTTCCTCATCAACCGTGCTAACATCCGCGAAGAACAGCTCCAAACAAGCGAAATGATTACACTCAACGAGCAAATCCAAAATGCTAACGAAGATGCTCGCCGTCAAATCCAAGAAATTAACATTTCTTCTTACGCTTCTCCGGAAGGTAAACTGGACTTCAACACAAAACTCGCTGAACAGCGTGAAAAAAGCACTCAGGCATACCTCGACGAACAGTTTAAGAAAGACAATATCACTGAATTTGGTGAACTCACAGCTCAGTTCACTCCGGAAGACTGGGAAGGTTTCCAGAAACTCGTCGCTGCAAGCGATATCCAAGATAAAGACCTCATTCTCAGCGTTCTTTCTATGTACAAAGACCCTGAACAGCGCGAACAGGAAATCCGTAACCTCTCTGCTGTTTTTGACCAGCTTGCAGAACAAATCCTCCCGGAACTCCGCTATTCTCGCATCACTGCTTCTATCGACGTTATCGGTAAGAGCGACCAAGAAATCGTAGAACTCTTCGCTACTAACCCAAGTGCTCTCTCTGCAGATGAACTTCTCTACTGTGCTACTCTCACAGACAGCAACGACCAGAAAATGAAAATCTACAAGAAAGCTTCCGAACTTTACGGTGACGATTTCCGCGGCTTCAACAACCTTGGTGTTACTCAGTTCATCGCAGGCGATTACAGTGCTGCTAAAGCTAATTTCTCTCATGCTGCTCGCCTCGCTCCTGCTGAAGCTGAACCACAACTCAACCTCGGTCTCACAAGCCTCGTGAAGAAAGACTACCGCGACGCTCGCCAGAAATTCGGTAACGCTGCCGGTCTCGCAGAACTCGATGATGCTACAGGTACTATGTATCTCCTCCAGGGCGACACTAACGCTGCTGTGAAAGCTTTCGGCGACTCTAAATCAAACAACGCCGCTCTTGCTCAAATCCTTGCTAAAAACTATAGCAAAGCTAAAGCTACACTCGCAGGCATTAACAACCCTGACGCTACTACTTACTACCTCACTGCTGTTCTCGGTGCTCGCACAAACAACGAATCTATGGTTAAATCAAACCTTGAACAAGCTATCAAGATTGACCGTAGCCTAGCTTCCAAAGCTGCAAAAGACCTTGAATTTGCAAACTTTGACCTTTCATCAGTAATTTACTAATAAGTCATTACAATGTAGGAGGATAACACCGCAAATAGTGTGGTTTATCCTCCTTATTTTTATTTATCAAACAGAAAATATTGCTCAAATGGATTGGTTTATAAGCCTTTTTACTCAACACACAACTCTGCAAGCCTTATTTGTTCTTTCACTCATCTCCGCTATAGGATTGTTTCTTGGCAACCTTAAGGTGAAAGGCATTTCGCTCGGCGTTACTTTCGTGTTTTTTGTAGGCATTATAGCCGGACATTTGGGAATCAGCGTGGAAGATAATATGCTCCGATATGCGGAAGATTTCGGACTTATTCTCTTTGTTTATGCACTCGGACTCCAAGTTGGTCCGGGCTTTTTCAGCAGTCTTGCTCACGGTGGCGTGAAATTTAACGTTCTTGCTCTCGCATTAGCCGTTGTAACACTCCTCATCGCAGTAGGACTTACTCTTATTTTGCCAATAAATATCCCCGATATGATGGGCATTTTCTGCGGTGCCACCACAAACACTCCCGCTCTGGGTGCATTGCAGCAAACACTCCTCAATATGGGACTTTCCACGGAATCCGCCGCTGCAGGCTGTGCCGTGGCTTATCCGCTGGGACTTGTAGGCGTGATTTTCGCCGCAATCATTATCCATAAATTCTTTGCTCGCAAATCAAATCTCACTGCAGAAGACAAAACACAAACAAAACCTTACTATGCGGAATTTGAAATCTCAAATCCTGCCATTTTCGGTAAAACCGTAATTGAAATAGACAAAATTGCAAACTGCTCGGACAGCTGCGTCATCACTCACATCTGGAAAAACGGAAACGTTGCCATTTTCAAGGCAAGCGACACGCTGGAAAAAGGCGACAGAGTACTTGTGGTTTGCACTGTTAAGGACATTCCAAGTCTGAGACTTCTCTTTGGCACTCAGACAGATAAGGACTGGAATACGGAAGAAATAGACTGGGACACTGCCGACGGTCAGCTCACCGCCAAAAATATTCTCATCACCCGCAAAGAAGTAAACGGAAAATCACTTGGGTCACTCCGTCTCCGCACGCTTTACGGCATAAACTGCATACACATCTATCGCGGCGGTGTGATGCTCCTCCCCTCACCTAACCTCCTTCTGCAACTCGGCGACAGCCTTGCAGTTGTAGGCGAAAGAAAAGCACTGGAAGAACTTCCGCCACTGCTCGGTGATACCGTCAAAGCACTTGACGAACCTAACTTAATTGCCATTTTTATAGGTCTGATTCTGGGTATCGTTCTCGGATGCGTACCTATCCATATCCCGGGAATTGAAATACCTGTCACTCTCGGACTTGCCGGAGGTCCCATTATCATGGGTATCCTCATCGGTACATTCGGTCCGCGATTCCATATCGTAACATACACTACCCCAAGTGCAAACCTTATGCTCCGCTCAATAGGCTTATCACTGTTCCTTGCCGGACTGGGACTTGAATCCGGTGCAGTATTTTTCAAAACCGCATTCAGTGCACAAGGTGCAATGTGGGTAGGTGCAGGCTTTATCCTCACAATGCTTCCGCTTCTGCTCCTTGGCTTCGTTGCCATGAAATTTTACAAAGTTGACTACGCATCACTAATCGGTATTATTTGCGGCTCAATGGCAAACCCGATGGCACTGGACTACGTAAACACAATCATTCCCGGCAACCGCCAAAGCGTGGCATACGCCACAGTTTTTGCCCTCTCGCTCTTTGCTCGCATTGTGCTCCTCCAGATTGTAGTTTTGCTCCTCCTATAGCCTGATTAACAATTTTTATAAAGACTAAATCTAAACTATTTGCCTTGCAATCAGTCAAAAAGACATTATGAAAAGAATTGTCACTATAATTGCAATCGCCATTCTTACGCTTTCTTCCGTAACGGCGAAAATAAAAGATGAAAAAATAACGTACCGCGTAATGTACAAATGGGGCTTGATAAACAAGCAAGCCGGAACCGTCACCATAGAAACAAAACTCAGCAGCGACGGCAACACATTCGACGCCATGCTTGTGGGACACTCCGCCTCATGGGCAGACAAATTTTACTGCGTCCGTGACACTCTGAAAGGACACATCATCACAGACGGCATAATCCCCACACTTTATGAGAAAATAAGCCACGAAGGAGGCGAATACAAACGCGACTATATAACATACAACCGCGAAGGCAACAACGTCACCGCTCACTGCGAACGCTGGAGACAAAAAGACGAAGATGAACCCGTCACTTATTCCACTAAATCACTGGAAGCCACAGGCTACACCGTGGATATGATTAGCTCTTTTTACTACATGAGATTTATTGACTTCCGCAGCATGAAAACAGGCGACAGCAAAGTGATGAACATCTTCTCCGGAAAAAGAAAAGAAATACTCAAAATCACATTTAAGGGTTATTCCACAGTGCAGGTAGATGAAAAATACTATCAATGTTACCACATCACCTTCTCTTTCACATCAGACGGCAAAAAGAAAACCAGCGACGACCTCCAAGCATGGATTTCTAACGATTCTCGCCGCATACCCGTAAAACTGGAAGGCAAACTCCCCGTTGGCTCCGTAAAATGTTTTTATGTCCCATAACACAAACAATCACTCAAACATATTCCCATGAAAAAAACGCCTATTGACATAAACGAAAAATTAGCCGCACTTGATGCACCCGGAAAAAGTCCTGCAGAGAAATTATATATAGCACTTTCCTCTATAGACTTTACTACTCAAAGCGGATACTTTGTTTATAGCCTGAATGAAGGTATGTCCGTCATTGATGAAGCATTTGGTGAATGGGGGAAGTCACGCTATCTGATGGACAACAACAATCACCGTGCCTACGAAATTATGGACAAAAATTTGGTATTGGTCAATTTCACCACAGACGACATCAACTGGGAGAGTCTTGAAAATTTGCCGGAAGAAATAAAAATGCGAGCAAGAAATTTGTCTGCTGAGTTTCCTACTGCTATACGAGGTTTTAGCGATGGTATAGCAGTAGTTGAATGGGAACTCAACCCGGATGGCGATTACTATATGGATAGTGATGGCTACGGTATGACCACAGATGAAGAAATAACTCTCTACAGCTACATTGACAGGGAAATGAACGTATTAGTAAAATTTGAGTATCTGGATAGAGATTGGGAGCATCTGGAACGAATGCGCCAAACAGCAATAAGAAGACTAAAAAATAAGCAATTGAAATAATAGCTGAAGAATCCAAATAGAAACGCAACGTTTTTCATGTTAATATTATGAAAAACAC
>JBJECR010000104.1:0-38232 GCA_051871275.1 Muribaculaceae bacterium
ATTTTTTAATCATTTCTTTGCTAATCAGGGGATTATGGGAGGGATGGGAATGATGAGTGGATGAGTGGATGAGAGGATGAGAAAATGGGAAATTTGGGAATTATGGGAGGGATGGGAATTATGGGAGTGATGGGAGAACCGGGAATGGTGGGAGAGATTGGGATGAGTGGATGAGTGGATTTAAATATTGAAAAAGGGCTGCAATTTGAATGAAAAGCAGCCCTGAAATGAAACATATATTTACCTATTGGTCTAATGGTTTATCGGTATGGAGCCTTAAATTAACATTTCTATATAAAACAGGCTCTTATTCAACCACAATCATAGTCCAATACTTGAGAGACGGCACTGTGAAAGTGACCGTATTTCCGGACTGCTTGAAAGCGAGTTCCTGAACTGCACCTGCATGAGAGTCCGGAGAAGCTACCCAAATTTTATTAACTTTTGTGCTATAAGTGAGCGTAACGGGAGTGTTAAGCGTAAGTCTCGGAGTGGGACGGTCGCCGTTAAGGTCACGCCAAGAGAGGTTGTCGATATTGCGGAAGTTGAGCATATTGATAACCGTGGCATTACCGACTTTCTTTGAATAAGTGGTGATACCACCCTCTTTTGGAGGCCAAGCATTGATAGAAATTTTCTTTGAGGCGTCGCTGCAAGACATTTGCACGGAAGTTTCATTCTGTGAAGAGAATTCACGGAGATAATTCTGATATGCCGTAGAGAAATCATAGTAGCGGATAATGGCAGTACGGAGTTCTTCCGACATAGCGAGTGGAGAAGCCGGGAAATATTCACGAGAGAGCATGTGGTCGCCGAGTTCCAGGTGAGCGCCACCGAGAGCCATCATTACGGCATCTGCCATAAGTACGCCCGGAGTGTTGAAATATCCTGTTTCACGGTCTGCTTTGTCATAATTCATATAAGCGGCAAAAACGGTACGCAAAGAGTGATTGCTATACACATCGTTTGCCTTTATTATATTATATAGGTGTGAAAAGTCGGCTTCATCACCCCAAACTTCATTGTAACAGAAATCCACGTTGCCTGTGCCGCAAATCTGCGAAGCTCCGTAACTTGCCACAGCATTCATGATAAGGCGTTTGCTCGGGTGACGCTTTTTCATTGCATTGATGAAGGAAGCGTATCCTTTAGGGAGATTGACGGCATTTCCATTATAGTCGTATCTATCGCCGCGGTAACCGAGTTGATCTATCTGATATCCGTCAAAGTCCAGATTTGAATAGACCTCATCGTTTCTTTCAGCGAGATACGCCTGCCACTCTTCATTTCCCGGGTCAACGAGGAATATATCGCTTTTCCAGGAAGAAGGAAGACCGTGGAAATCCTTGTCTGAGCGACCGGAATTTTTGAAGATATACCATTCTTCTTTCACACCGTCGGCAGCGGCGTCATCAAGGGCACCGAAGCAGAGATTGTAAAAGATAGATTTCATGCCATAGTTGTGCTGCACTTGGATGTATTTTTTCACAACGGAAGTATATACACTTCTGTTTGCGATGTCTGTATAAACGTCCAGGAGGTTGTCACGAGTGCCGCCGAGAGGCCAGTGGTGCTTGTAGTGCCAGTCTTGGAATTGAACGCCGTTTATATGACAGCGGTTCAAAAATTCCATTTCGCTTTCAATGACTCCGGAAGCGAGTTTAGATCCGTCGAAAGTAGCCACAAATCCGTATCTCGGGAAGACAGTCCAGTCTGAAGAAACATCTACGGCAATAGTTCCGAGCACGGTTTCCTCATTATCTCCGGTCATTTTGTAGATATCCACGAGATAACCGGTGAAATCTTTTGAGGGTGCAGTCCAAGTCCAAGAAGTGGAAGCCAAATTTTGCTCGTGAATCACTTCATCTCCGTGGCGATACCTTACGAGAGCATTATCCGGCAGAGTGGAAGCCTTGAAAGTAACCACGCTTCCCGGGGCATAGCAAGCCTTATCCGTAGTAATATCCACAGTGAGAGCGGATTTCACTGTTCTTACGTCTGTAACGGAAGATTCTCCTCCGCCCTGACCACCCTTGTTCGGGTCGTCTCCGGGGTTGTCGCTGCTACAACTGATAGCAGCGACAAGTACCAAGGAGGCAAATAAATACCTATATTTAATCATAGACATTGATTTGTATTAGTTTTTAGAGATTATCACAGTTTCGTGGAGCTGATCCAGAGTGATGGTGTATTTACCGGCAGAAGTGACTTTCCATTTTTGGTCCACATCACCGATGTTTACGTCAAGGTATTGAGCCTTGCAAGCATCGCTGCTCTTATCCACGAAGAGCATTTGTTCTTCCACGCCTGTAGGTTCCATATTGCCTTTAGAAGCGAGGAACCAAGCACCGTTCCAGTCAGACTGTTTGTCGCAGCTGAACTTCATTTCACCTTCATTGAGGTTACCGGTCCAAGTGAATACGTATGGGTCGTCTGTAGCAGTCATAGCTGTAGCATTACCGAGGTCCCAGCCATTAGGAGTAGCATCGCCGACAAGATAGATATTTTCATACGGGAGGAACGGAGTCATAAGCATACGTTCTTTGCCTGTACGGATATCGAAGCAAATTTTGTAAGCAACGCCCATTTCGTCATCTTTGATGAACCATTTTTTGTCCGGATCAAAGCCTTTCACAAATTCCACGCTTGAGTTTGTGTAAGGAGCATTGTCTTCCGTAGCTTTGTACATATTTTCCCAAGATCCGTCGGAAGTACCGAACTTAAATTCACCGCCTTTTTCAAAGAGGATACCAAGACGGAAGAGGTATGGATCCAAAACATCTTTAGACATTTGCCAGAATCCCCAACCTGTTTCGTTACCTACGAAGTAGAGAGCGTCAAAAGCAGGTGTTTCACCGGCACTTTCAGCCACAGAGATAGTAAGAGTGAGGAGGTTAACGTCAACTTGGTATGTTTTAGCCTCTGAAATGACGAATTTCAAGTCCGGCTGGTCATCGGAGTCACGATAAGTGAGGTTACCGTTACCGTCATTGTTGTAAGAAGGCAGGAATTGACCGCGAGTAGTGATAAACTTAAATTCACCGGCGTTAAGTTTGCCAATCCAAGTGAAGATACCGTTATCAGAGCGAGTCATTTCCGCTGCATTGTCCGCATTCCAACCGTTTGGAGCTGCATCGCCAATGATATACAGAGTGGAAGTGACAGGTTTATAAGCAGTTACAGCAAATTGTGTAGAAGCCACTTGTGTTTCATCCAAACCGGCAACGTGAGCAGTGACACGAGCGGCAACATTCACTGTTTCACCGGCACGCACGCCGAGTTGGTTCAAAAGAGTATTGTTAAAAGATTCCACATTAGGAGCCCAGGAATATTTCTGAGTTTCACCGGTGTAAACGAATACCGGTTCAGCGAAATCATTTTCAGCGAGAGAGATTTCGAGGTCGTAAGAAATACGAGCACCCGTACCATAGTTTGTACCGGAAGTCCAAGTGAGTTTGAAAGCCTCGCTTGAGTGGTTGACTTCGCTGAGGATAACCTCTGTGGCATCTGCAGTGAGAGCCAGTTCTTCACTGCCCTTGTTGAGTTCTGTATAGTCGTTGTCTGTGCAAGAAGAAAAAGCAGCGAGAGCGACAACGGCAAGTGAATTAAATAAATATTTCAGTTTCATGATAATTCTCGATTATAAAGATTAATAGCCATCGTTTTGTGTCATCAACGGGTTTCCGTCGCGTTCCGTCTGGGGAATCGGGAAGAGGAGACGATCCTTAGTGGCATTAGTTTTGCCGATAGAGTGCAAGAAGTTCAGAGCATATTCACCATGGTTAATACGAATCATATCAAACCAGCGGTGACCTTCAAATGCGAGTTCCATACGGCGTTCGTGGATAATTATTTCACGCATTTCGCTCTGAGTTTTGCCTGAGCCTAACACGTCCGGCAGACCTGCACGGCGGCGAACGATATTCAATGGAATTGAAGCATCGGCAGTAAGACCGAGTTCGTTGAGTGCTTCAGCTTTCATAAGCAGAGCACCTGCGTAACGATAAACGATGAAATTAGAAGGATTTGTATTGTATTCCGGAGATATTGTTTTGGAAACGAGGAATTTACGAACATTATATCCTGTATTTGACCATGATTTTTTGTAAGGAGTACCTTCCCAGTCCGGACAGCCGTCGTAGAACACAGTCACGTCTTTGCGGAGGTCGCCTTCTTCGTAAGCATCAATAAATTCCTGTGTAGGCTGATTCCAACCGTAGCAACCTGCCACGAGGTTTGAGCCGCGAGGTCCCATGAAAGTGGAGAGCCAAGAAGAATACGGAGTGTTGCCCCAGAAATCGGATTCCGTGCTACCGGAATACTGTACTTCAAAGATAGATTCAGCACCGTTACGAACAGGGCAGTTGAAATTGTCTTTATATTCACAAGTGCGGAGGTCATAGCCAAGAGCCTCTATTTCTTCGCAGAGAGAAACCACTTCCTGATAAAGACCTGCATTGTCCTGTGCAAGAGTAAGGTCAATGTCTGCCATCATGTAAAGTGCGGCTTCCTTGCAAGCACGACCTCTATCGTAAGCGGCATATTCCGCTTTTGCAGGAAGGAGTTCAATTGCACGGCGAGTATCGCTGATAATCTGCTCATAAACTTCAGCTTTTGGGCTGCGAGCAATAGCAGTGGAAGTACCCGGTTCGTAAGGTTCCGTACGGATTGGAATATCGCCGAACAGACGGACGAGAATGTAATAATAGTGAGCGCGGAGGAAAAGAGCCTCACCCATGCAACGGTCGTAAATATCAGAACTGATATCACTTGCATTTTCAAGTGACTGGATAAGGTTATTACACTGTGCGATACCAATCCATGGTGAACGCCACATATAAAGAGCCATACCATTGTCTGAGTTAGCGATAAAGTTTGCACATTGTGTGGTTTCAATACCATCATCACCACCGCCGGCACCAACATTAGAGTTACCTGCCACGATGTCTAAGGACCACATACGCTGGTTATATAAGTTTGAGGAGCGGAGAGGCACATAGCAAGCATTTGCCATAGCTACAGCGACCTCATCAGTAACATTTTCTTGAGGGTCAACCTGGTCGTAAGGAGATTTTTCCAGGAAGTCGGAACATGAAGCAAAAAGGAGTGAAGCAGCTCCGACAAATGTTAAGAATAATTTATTTTTCATGATTTGAGTCAGATTAGAAGTTTAATGATACGCCTAAGTTGAATGTACGAGAAGCAGGGAAGCTTGAATAGTCAATACCATCAATACCTACTTCAGGGTCAATACCGGAGTAACCTGTGATAGTAGCCACATTTTCGCAAGAGAGGATTACACGAGCCTGTTCGAATCCGATTTTGCGGAGAAGCGGTTTAGGAACGTTGTAACCGAGAGTGATATTTTTAATTCGGAGGTAAGAACCGTCTTCCACCCAACGGTCGCTGATACGGTTGTTACCATTGGGGTCAGCCCACACGGCACGCGGCATAGTGTTTGAAGTGCCCTCACCTGTCCAGCGGTCTGCAGTAGTAGCATACTGGTTGTAAGCGGCAGACATACTTTCCATAACAGAGCGTGTGCGGTTGTAAATCTTGCCGCCTGCAGCACCCTGAAGGTAAATAGAAAGTTCAAAGTCCTTGTAAGTAAGGCGATTGTTCATAGAGAAGAGCCATGTCGGGTTCGGGTTACCAATCACAGTACGGTCGTCATCGTTAATCACACCATCGTTGTTAAGGTCCTTGAAGCGGATATCACCCGGCTCTGCACCCGGCTGAATAGCGTGAGCATCAACTTCTGCCTGATTTTGGAAGATACCGTCTGTAACGTAACCGTAGAAAGCGTTGATAGGAAGGTCTTTAGAGAGGATTGTAGCATAAGCGCCGCCAAACTGGTTGCGGTAAAGCGGAGAATCGCTGTTGAGGTCTTTAATTTTGTTTTTATTGTAAGTAACCACAAGGTTAGTTTCCCAGTTCACAATACCCTGAACGTTCAGAGAGTTTGCAGTGAGTTCCCAACCGATATTGCGAACTTTACCGGCATTTGTGTAAGTATCAAATGTATCTTCATAGCCGGAAGTGATTGGAATAGCGGCTTTTACGAGCATATCGTTAGTATTTTTGATATATCCGTCAAGGCTGACGTTTAAGCGAGAATTGAAGAAAGACATATCAACACCTGCATTAAACTGCTCTATTTCTTCCCAGTGAATATACGGGTTTGAAAGAACTTGTGAATAGAGTGCACTCTGTTCGCCGTCGGCATCAGGACCAAACGGATAGAGGATAGTTGTGAGTGAAGAAATATAGCTGTAGTTGCCTACGGAAGCCTGGCTACCGGTTTTACCGTAACCGAGACGGAGTTTAAGGTCGTTCAGTGCTATATCTTTCGGGAAAAATTCTTCGGAAGAAATTCTCCAAGCAGCAGATGCAGACGGGAATGTACCCCAGCGGTTCTTAGGACCGAAACGGCTTGAACCGTCGCGGCGAACAGTTGCCGTGAGGTAATATTTATTGTCATAGACGTAGTTTGCACGAGCCATATAAGAGAGGAGAGACCAGTCGTTGCGAGAACCGCCAAAGTCATAAATCTTTTCGCCGTTGTCTATCTGGTGAACATTGTCAAAAAGGAAACCGTTAACTTGTCCGGACATCCAGCGGAAATCGTTCCACTGTGCAGACATACCTGCCATCACGTTCAAATCGTGTTTTTTGGCAAATGTATAGTTAAATGTGAAATAGTTATCCCAGAGGTAAGTGAAAGACCTGTTTGAACTTTGATACTGAGAGCTTTCTTCAACAGGAGTAGGTTTCCAATCATATTTTGGAGAGAAACTTTCTGCGTCCCAGAATTTTGCGTCATATCCGAAAAGTGAGCGGAATTGCAGCCAATTTGTAAATTTAATGTCTGCAGAGATGTTTGCGAGGAAGTTATATCCCTTTGTAGTGCTGCGATACATTTCGTTGCTACCCACCGGGTTACGCACGCCGCCATACCATTCTGAATTGCCTTCCGGACCTGTCCATGCACCGAATTCATCTTTCACGGTATAGATAGGGAGAGCCTGCATAGCGTCCCACATGCTGTAACTGCCGGATTTCTTGTCATCTGCACTAAAAAGGAGATTATTTGAAATCTTGAGCCAGTTTTTAACCTGTGAATCGTTGTTAGACTGGAAAGTGAAACGGCGATAGTTTACGTGATTTATAATACCTGATTGGTCAAGGAAACCGGCAGAAAAATAGTGATGCGTTTTTTCATTACCGCCGGAATAGCTGATATTGTAGTTTTGCATCACACCTGTCTGGAGAAGTTCATCAACCCAGTTTGTAGAATGAGTAAGAACAGAAGGGTCAACCCAATCCGGATTTGCATTGTGTCCGGAATTGTTCATCATATCGTTGTTCAAAGAAGCATAACCGGCAGAACCGAGTAAATCCATAGTCTTGGAAGCATTTTGGATAGCGGCATTAAGAGAAACGGAAATCTTGCTGTCGCCTGCAGTGCCCTTGCGTGTTGTAATCATAATTACACCATTTGCACCGCGAGAACCGTAGATAGCGGTAGCGGAAGCATCTTTAAGCACGTCAAGACGTTCAATGTCCTGGGGGTTAATGTTGTTAAGACCGAGGTCAGTAGGCACACCGTCTATAACAATGAGCGGGTCACAGTTGTTAATAGAACCGAGACCGCGAACTTTGATTGTAACGTTGTCGCCCGGTTTGTTACCGCCAACGATGTTTACACCGGCGATTTTACCCTGAATAGCCTGACCGACATTGTTTACCGGAACTTCCTTGATGTCGCGAGAACCAAGTGAAGAAACGGCACCTGTGAGGTCGCTCTTTTTCATGGTACCATAACCGATAACAACCACTTCATCAAGAAGTTCGGCATTTTCCTTAAGCACCACATTTATAGTGCTTTTACCATCAATACTGATTGTTTGAGGGAGGTAACCGATATAGGTTACTTTGATTTGACCTGCAGCATCTGCAGTTAAGGAGTAATTACCATCGATGTCTGTAGAAACACCGCTTGTAGTACCCACCACTAATACACTGGCACCTATGATAGGTTCGCCTGTAGAATCTGTTACGGTTCCAGAAACCGTAATCTGCTGTGCGTTCAGGCTCAGACATGACACAAATAATGTCACAAGAGCAAATAAACGCCAAGCAACCGGAATTTTAGTTTTTTTCATGCTTGATAGATATTAATATTAAGGAATTATTAAATTTTTGGAACGTTCGTGTTAAGTTATGTTTGCAACGCAAAATTAGTGCATAGCAAAGCGAATTAAAAGAGGCGGCAAAAAAATGTAGTTGATTTTGGCACTTACAAAATTACAATTCCTTAGTATTCAAATACTTGAAAATTTTGAAGGCAAATAAATATGTAGTAAAAATATAGTGAAATTTATAAAATTTTGATAAAATTGCTCAATTATATAAATAACGTCATCTAATTGCTGTTTTGATTAAATTTTTAGAATGCGTTTTAAAAAAACTATTATCTATGATAAAAATTAGACAAAAAAGGCTCTAAAAAGCCTCAAAATGCCGCATTTTCGTTCAATTTAACATCTTTTAACCGATTTATCCCAAATAAAAATCTCGTTTTTTAGAGCTTAATCACCTGAAAATCAGACCTTTAGTTTTTCCAAAATCTCGCACGAGATTTTAATTTTTATAACACATTGATTTACAGATACTTAGGATTGATTTTGCGAGAAAAATTTTTCGCTTAAATTCTTTCACGAAAGAATGTTACTAATTACATTTGCAGAAAAATAACTCAAAAGACAAATCAATATGAAAAAAACAACCATTTATTTTATATTAGCCATATTAGTAGCAATCTCTCCCATTTCAATATTAGCTGACGATAACCCTGAGGGTGGAAATAACACTGAACTAATAATTGTACCGCCCACAACACCGAAAAAGCCAAGGATTCCATCAAATTCTCATATTAATTGCTTTTATGGAAATGGGTTTATCGAATTATCATTTCCTGTAGAGTGTGAATATATGGAAGTGACATTAACTCAAAATGGTATTTCTGCATTTTACGGCATTGCTACCATTGACGAACCTCGTATTGAAACTCCTCAATTGACAGGTGAGTATATTATTAATTGCAAAACAGACGGAAATCAATATTATCAAGGTATATTATATTTCTAACATTATTAAATATAAGTAAACATTATTCAAATTAAAATTTATAAAGATGAGAAAAAAAACACATTTCATTTTAGCTATGTTGTTATTAGTAGCATGTAGCGAACACGATGTGCTGATTGAGAATGAGGATTTGCAATCGGAAAAAGCAGTGCAAAGTGAAGTTAGAACTATTGATGAAGCATACGATATCGCTGCAAAGGCAATTTCGTGGATTGGCGATGGAGAATCACGTACATCCGTAAGATTATTGCCTTCAAAAAGAGATATTAAGGTGGTGATGAATAACAAATCTCGCAGCGGAGAGTCAAGCGACACCTTGATGTACGTTGTAAACTTTGAAGATGAGCAAGGTTTTGCAATTATCCCGGCAAATCGCACTATGCCCGAACTTCTTGCCGTGACAGAAAACGGCAGTTATGACCCTGAAACAGGCTCGGAAGTTGAACCTTTCCAGGAGTACATGGATAATGCAATGGAGATATTGGAAGGAAGCTCCGTATTAGCGTTACCAAGAGATACTTTGAGAGTTCCTCTTTCAGAGTATAGGATAGAGACAGTTTCTGATACGTTGCTTAGAAGCCCTAAAACGCCATATTTGTGGGGGCAATTAGGAATATGTGGCAAATTTTGTTCAAATGGTATTTGTGGCTGTTCAAATTTAGCTGCGGCAATGATTATGGCATACCATAAATACCCAACGTCAATAACTCTCACACACCATAATGATTCTGTAATTACACTAAATTGGAATAATATAAGGTTACATAATAGTAGAACAGCATATTTTTCCGGATATCATGTTGAAAATGTACCTCATGAGGACCAAGATGCATTAGGCCGTTTGTGTAGAGAATTAGGTAAAAGAGCTGGCTCTGATTATAATTCATCTGGAACTACAACAACAATTGGTGATTTGAGAAGTGCTGTAAGTAGTTTTGGTCTTAATGTGTCTTCTATATCAAATTATTCAGATGATGCGGAATTAAATGTATTCAATAGTGGTGGTATTATGTGTGTAAGAGGAACTGATAACCAGGTAGGAGGACATTGTTGGGTTTTGGACGGATATATGAAAATTGTTACTACGACAACAAGATATATTCGAGAAAATGACCCTAATATGTTACAACCCGGACCTTGGGAGATTTTATCACAAGGCACTAGTACAAGTAAATATTCTCACCATAATTGGGGTTGGGAAGGAGAATGCAATGGTTGGTTTATTGTTGGCGTTTGGAACACTGAGTCCAAGCATAAATATGATAACAATTTTACCAATGACCTAAAATATAATTTTTCCACAAATAGAAAATATTTTTCTGTAAAAAAAACCGTAAAATATTATCAAAATATAATATATCATCTAAAAAATTTTATTTATGAAATCAAAATTATTTTCATTACTTGCTATATCAATAGCATTAGTAAGTTGCAGCGACAGTGATGATGCAGGGAAAACTCAAGGCATAAAAGATATTAGTTTGTCAAGGGGTGAAACTCAGATGCTCCAATCTCAAACAAGTTTTGCCTTTAATCTTTTCAGCAACGTTCTTGAAATAGAGGATACGCAGGACAATATTGCCATTTCACCGTTTGGTATGTATATGGATTTGGCATTAGTGGCAAATGGTGCGGAAGGACAGTCTCTTGAACAGATTCTCAACGCATTGGGTCATAACAACCTTGATGAACTCAACGACTTGAATAAACGATTGATGAAAGAGTTGCCTGAGATAGACAAACAGACAACACTCTCTGTGTCCAACGGAATATTTGTAGATGAAAATTATAAACTGACCGGCACTTATTCCGCCATTGTAAAAGAGTATTATGATGCAACATCTCGCAGCATTGTCGCAAGAACAGAAAAAGCAAAAGAAGAAATAAACAACTGGTGTTCTTCCGCAACAAATGGAAAAATCAAGGATTTTATCGTAGATGCAGATGAAGTATGTGAACTTAATATCCTAAATGCAGCGTTCTTTAACGGAAAATGGAGCAAGCGATTCAAACCGGAGAAAAATAGTGCCGCATTATTCCACAACGCAAATGGCACGCAGACAGAAATAATAATAATGAATAACAGCGATTCTTATAAAGCAATTGGCGTAGAAGGCTATACGGCAATAAAAATGCCATACGGAAGAGGAAACTATGAAATGATAGCAATTCTGCCCGATGAAGGCTATGATGTAAAAACTGTAGCATCAATGCTCAGCAAAGAAAATATCGCTGATTTGAACTTTGACTTATATTATGTAACTCTCAGTTTTCCAAAATTCAGTGTATCAGATAAATTAGATACTACCACATGGACAGATGCATTGAAAAATATGGGAATAACTGATATTTTTAGCGAAAACAGCAATCTGCCAAATATACTTGAATCCCAAAATATTTTCATAAACAAACTCAAACAGAAAGTATGCATTGATGTAGATGAAAGCGGCACTACAGCAGCACAAGTAACAGGCTCAGGTTGGGAAACAGCCGTTTTACCGGACGAACAAATAGAACTGAACTTCAACAAGCCATTCATCTACATGATTTGGGAATCCCAAACAAAGACAATCCTCTTTATGGGAGCAATAAACAAACTCTAACAGCCTGTTAAACGCAAGTATAAGTTTCATTATAAACAAGCTATAAGCTTTTTCACAATAGATATTATGAAATAGCACAGTGGCTGCTTCGGTTTCCGGGGCAGCTTTTTTTTGCTCCAAATCCTTGACAAAATATTTTAATATTATAAAATTGTGTTTTTAAACATAAATTTGAATATTAAATTTATTACTAAAAATTTTTATAAAATATTTTGTAATTATTAAAATTATGCATACCTTTGCAAATGTAATACTAAATATACAACCCGCTACTTAACTAATTAAATAATGTTTTACCTAAAATTCAGACATATCATAACTAAAATTATAGTTTCGCTTGTGTGTTTAATCGCTTGCGTGGAAGCACGTTGCGAACAGGGCGAATATGATGTGATTGTGGTTGGAGGTGGAGCATCCGGAGTAGCGGCGGCAGTGCAGGCATCTCGCCTTGGAGCAAGTGTGCTCGTGGCAGAACCCACATCATGGGTGGGCGGAATGTTGACGGCGGCAGGAGTTAGTGCCATAGACGGCAACTATAATCTGCGAGCAGGCTTTTGGGGTGAATTTTTTGATGCCCTCGTAAAGCATTACGGCAGTGCGGCGGCAATGCAGACCGGCTGGGTGAGCAATGTGCTTTATGAGCCGCACGTAGGAAACGAAATTTTGACAAGTATAATTTCTCAGCAAAATAATGTAAGACTTTTATTGAACGCCGTTCCGGTTTCGATAGAGAAAGTGGGCGGCAAGTGGGTTTGCATCTTTAATGATGAAAATGGAACGTTTGAATTTGTATCAAAAGTGCTTATAGACGCCACGGAACTTGGTGACGTAGCCAAGGACTTGGGCGTAACTTTTGATATTGGTATGGAAAGCCGGTATGCAACCGGCGAGGATATTGCACCCGAGACGGGTAACGGTATCATACAGGATTTGACGTATGTGGCTATTCTTAAAGACTACGGTGCGCCTCAAACACCCGTAGAGCCACATTCGTACAATCCGGACTACTATTCATGCTGCTGCATTAACGATAATTGCACAAATCCTTCGGAGCCCGATAGAATGTGGGAGCCGGAGAAGATGCTCACTTACGGCAAACTTCCCGGCAGCACTCCTAAATATATGATAAACTGGCCGATAGAAGGCAACGACTACTATCTGAACCTGCTTGATATGACACCAGGCGAAAGAACTGCGGCACTCCAATATGCCAAGGACTTTACGCTCGGTTTTGTGTATTTTATGCAGACGGAACTCGGCATGAATACACTCGGACTTGCAGATGACGAATTTCCTACGGAAGACTTGCTTCCGTTTATCCCATATCACCGTGAAAGCAGACGTATTCACGGCAAAGTGAGATTCACACTCCCTCATATCAGCGAACCTTATTCACAGTCTCAACCGCTTTACAGAACGGCGATAGCGGTGGGTGACTATGCTGTGGATCATCACCATGCAAGATACACCGGCGAAGAAGAACTGCCGAATCTCTATTTTCACGCTGTTCCTTCGTTTGGATTGCCACTGGGAACACTCCTTCCGCAGGGTGATTTCAGCAATTTTATTGTGGCGGAAAAATCCATCTCCGTTTCAAACATCGTGAATGGTGCAACACGCCTGCAACCCGTTGTGATGCAGATAGGTACGGCTGCCGGAACACTTGCCGGGCTTGCCGTGAAGCACGGATGCGATGTGGAAGAAGTCACGGTTCGTGATGTGCAGAATGCGGTGCTGGAAGCAGGCGGATATTTGCTCCCATACCTTGATGTGGATAAAACGTCATCACGATTCCTTGCTTACCAGAGAATAGGTGCTACCGGAATCCTCCAGGCGGAAGGCAAAAACGAAGGTTGGGCAAATCAAACGTGGCTCAATGCTGCAAATACTGTATATTTTGATGAAATTCAAGGACTTAAAGACTATTATGTCCTGAATAATCTCTCCACGGAACACGTGGCGATGACTCTCGCAGACTTTAAGGCACTCGCAGAAGAAATAAACCTCTGCGTGGGACTTAAAAACCTCCCTCAAGACCTGGCAGAAGCAATTGAAACCTCACACATCGTGAATCTTGACACCACGGTGCTGACGCGAGGCGATTTTGCTGTGCTTATAGACGAAATTTTTAATCCCTTCAGCCGGGAAGTCGATATCACCGGAAAGCTGAAGGACAAATAAAAATCTATTGACGACAACATATAAAAAATTAACTAATATCTAATATCCATTTAAAAATCATAACTATCATGTCAGACCGCAGACAATTCTTAAAGGACCTTGCAGTGATTGGTGCAGCAGCAGTTGCAGCCCCTGCAGTTCTTGGTGCAACGAAAGATGAATTGACCGACGAGCAAAAAGCACAAATTGCCGTTGATGCAGACAACAGCAATTTCTGGTTGGTAGATAAAAACAAAGGACTTAAAATCACAGGTACTTTCCTTGATGAAATTTCTCACGACATTCCTCACCAAAACTGGGGTGTGAAAGAGTGGGATCGTGATTTTCAGCACATGAAAGCGATAGGAATAGACACCGTAATCATGATTCGTTCCGGTTATCGCAAATTTATCACTTTTGATTCTCCTTATCTTCAGGGCAAGGGTTGCTACCGCCCGTCACAGGATTTGCTGGAAATGTTCCTCACACTTGCGGACAAGTATGACATGAAATTCTACTTTGGTCTTTACGATTCCGGTCGCTACTGGGATACGGGCGATATGACATGGGAAGTGGAAGACAACAAGTATGTTATCGACGAAGTTTGGGAAAATTACGGCAGCAAGCACAAAAGTTTCCAAGGGTGGTACATTAGTGGTGAAATAAGCCGTGCCACAAAGGGGGCTATTGGTGCTTTCCACCAACTTGGCAAACAGTGTAAAGACGTCTCCGGCGGTCTGCCAACGTTTATTTCACCTTGGATTGACGGCAAAAAGGCTGTTATGGCATCCGGCAGTGCACTCACGAAAGACGATGTTGTATCCGTTCAGCAGCATGAAAAAGAGTGGGACGAAATTTTTGATGGCATCCACGATGTGGTAGATGCTTGTGCATTCCAGGACGGACAGATAGACTATGACGAACTTGATGCATTCTTTGAAGTAAACAAGCGTCTTGCAGACAAATATGGTATGCAGTGCTGGACAAATGCAGAGTCTTTTGACCGCGATATGCCTATCCGTTTCTTCCCTATTAAATTCGACAAGCTCCGCCTTAAACTCGAGGCTGCAAAACGTGCCGGCTACGACAAGGCTATCACATTTGAATTCAGCCACTTTATGAGTCCGCAGTCTGCTTATCTCCAGGCAGGACATCTCTACGACAGATACAAAGAATACTTTGGAATCTAAATCCGACCACTCCGAGTCCTCCGAGTTCTCCGAGATCTCCAAAAATTGAAAAAAATAACTCAAAAAAATGAAACAATACAATTTTGCATATTTGATATTTCTGTCGGTAGTAGCGGCATTAGGCGGTTTCCTTTTCGGCTACGACACTGCAGTGATTTCAGGCACCACGAATATGGTGGCAAGCCAATTCGGCTTAGATGACATATCTCTGGGCTGGTACGTGGGTTGTGCACTTGTAGGTTCAATCGCAGGTGTGCTTTCCGCAGGCGTTATGGGCGACTTTTTAGGTCGCAAACGCTCTATGATAATAGCGGCATTGCTTTTCACTGTTTCCGCAGTAGGCTGTGCTGTTTGCGGCACCTTTAATGAACTTGTTATTTATAGAATAGTAGGCGGTGTCGGTATCGGTATCGCATCTATCATTTGTCCGCTTTACATCAGCGAGCTTGCAGTTGCGAAGTATCGCGGAAGTCTTGTGAGCTGCTATCAGCTTGCTATCACAATCGGTTTCCTTGGCGCATACCTTGTGAACTACGGTCTTTTAGGCTATTCCGAGACGGCAACGGCAGGCGACAGCCTCTTTGACAAGATTTTTGTGAGCGAAGTATGGCGTGGAATGTTGGGAATGGAAACACTCCCGGCAGCAATTTTCTTTGTGGTGATATTCATCATTCCGGAGAGCCCTCGCTGGCAGATACTTCGCGGCGACTTTGGTGCTGCACGTGCCACACTCGGCAGAGTATATTTGGTTTCTTCTGAAGCGGAAGAGCAGGTGGAAGCAACACGCAAAGTGAGTGAAAATAAAGACGGTGGCAGCGAAATAAGCATGCTGTTCTCACCGGGTGTTTTCAAAGCTCTCCTCATAGGTGTAGGCATCGCCATTCTCGGTCAGTTTATGGGCGTGAATGCAGTGCTTTACTATGGACCTAAGATTTTTGAAGATGCGGGACTTTCCGGCGGCGATTCCCTTTTCTACCAGGTAATGATAGGTCTTGTGAACACAATCACTACTATTCTTGCGCTTGTGATTATAGACAAGGTTGGACGCAAGCAGCTCATTTACTGGGGAGTAGGCGGTATGATAATATCACTCTTGCTGATAGCCTTTTATTTCACATACGGCGCTCAAATGGGCATCTCCAGCATATTCCTGCTCACGTTCTTCCTCCTTTACATTTTCTGCTGTGCAATTTCCATTTGTGCAGTGGTATGGGTAATCCTGAGCGAGATGTATCCGGTGAAAGTTCGCGGTATTGCAATGAGTATAGCCGGACTTGCACTCTGGATTGGCACATACCTCATCGGACAGCTTACCCCGTGGCTTCTCAAGAACGCCACTCCGGCAGGCACATTCATCATCTTTGCTGCAATGTGCGTTCCATACATTTTAATAATGTGGAAACTCGTTCCGGAAACAACGGGTAAGTCTCTGGAAGAAATTGAGCAATACTGGACAAAAAAGCAAAAATAATGCTCACTAAGTAAGCAAATCAAATAATATAAAATCAACAAACACAAATAACTAAAAACAACATTATGGAGGATTTTAAGAAATTAGCAGAGCAGTATAAGTCTGAACTGTTGGACTCTGTTCTTCCATTCTGGCTTGAAAAGTCACAAGACAAAGAATTTGGCGGCTTTTTCACTTGCTTGGATCGCAAGGGAGTAGTTTTTGATACAGACAAATTCATTTGGCTTCAGGGACGCGAAGTCTGGATGTTTTCTATGCTTTACAATAAGGTAGAGCACAAAAAGGAATGGCTTGATGCTGCTATTCAGGGAGGTGAATTCCTCAAAAAGTATGGCCATGACGGCAATTATAACTGGTATTTTTCACTTACTCGTGAAGGCAAGCCGCTGATTGAGCCGTACAACATTTTTTCATACACTTTTGCCACTATGGCTTTCGGCCAACTCAGTATTGCAACGGGCAATAAGGAATACGCCGATATAGCAAAGAAAACTTTTGATATCGTTCTTTCCAAGGTGGATAACCCAAAGGGCAAATGGAACAAGGCACATGCAGGCACACGCAGCCTCAAGAATTTTGCACTGCCGATGATTCTGTGCAACCTTGCACTGGAAATCGAGCCACTTTTGGATCCGGACTATATGCAGAAAGCAATAGACGTTTGTATCCATGAAGTGATGGACGTTTTCCGTCGCCCGGAACTTGGCGGTCTTGTAGTGGAAAATGTGGCTGAAGACGGCTCTCTTGTGGATTGCATGGACGGTCGCCACATGAACCCGGGACATGCTATCGAGGCAATGTGGTTCATTATGGACCTTGGCAAGCGTCTGAACCGCCCGGATCTTATCGAGCAAGCAAAAGACACCGCTATCAAAATGGCGGAATACGGCTGGGATAAGGAATACGGAGGCATTTTCTACTTTATGGACCTCCACGGACATCCTACTCAGGAACTTGAATGGGACCAGAAACTCTGGTGGGTACACATTGAAACACTTATCTCCATGATTAAGGGCTATCAGCTCACAGGCGACGAACGCTGCCTGGAATGGTTCAAACGTGTACACGACTACACTTGGGAACACTTCAAAGACAAAGAATACCCGGAATGGTTCGGATATCTGAATCGCCGCGGCGAGGTGCTTCTCGAACTCAAAGGCGGAAAATGGAAAGGCTGTTTCCACGTTCCGCGCGGACTTTTCCAAGTATGGCAAATCCTTGAAAAATTAAAATAAATAATTTTTTACTAACATAATTTACTTATTTGTTCTATGGAGTATAACTCAAAATCTAACGTGATGAGTACTTTCCGCCGCATAATGTTGGCGATGATGCTCGTTGTGGCATTACCATTTTATGGTACTGCACAAAATGTGATTTCGGGTACAGTAACTGATGAACAGGGTGAACCTCTTATCGGTGTATCGGTATTGGTAAAAGAATCCAAAGCCGGTGTCAGCACTGATATTGACGGTAAGTATTCTGTCACTGCCTCTAAAGGTCAGACAATCAGCTTCACCTACATCGGTATGGTGCCTCAGGAAATAAAAGTCGGAGCCGGCAAGGTTATCGACGTAGTGTTGAAACAAACTGCTGAAAGCCTCGACGAAGTTGTTGTTGTGGGTTATGGTAAACAGAAAAAATCTTCTATCACAGGTGCCGTTTCAGCTATCAAGGGTGATGAACTTCTCCAAGCTCCTTCCACTCAGCTCACTCAGATGCTCGGTGGTAAAGTAGCCGGTATTTCTTCAATCCAAACTTCAGGTGAACCGGGTGCCGACCAGGCTTCACTCCGCATCCGCGGTTCCAGCAAGGCTGTTACTTACATCGTAGATGGTGTGCCACGTTCTATCGACGAAATAGACCCGAACGATATCGCAAGCCTCTCCGTACTTAAGGATGCTGCTGCAACTGCAGTATATGGTCTTAACGCTGCCGGTGGTGTTATCATCGTTACTACAAAGAAAGGTAACACAGGTACTCCACGCGTAACTTACGACGGTTCCGTAGGTTTCTCTATGAATGCAAACTTCCCGAAATTTATGGACGGTCTCCAGTTTATGAACTACTACAACATGGCAGACCTCATGGACCAACTTGCAAGCGGACAAATCACGGATCGCAGCCAGTACGTTCCTAAATTTACTCAGGAAATGTTTGAAAAGGTTGCTAACAACGACCCGACAGACGGCTACGACAACTATGACTACATTGGTGAAGTTTTCGGAACAGGTATGACTACCAAACACACTGTTTCCATGCAGGGTGGTACTGATAACCATACTTACTACGCTTCTATCGGCTATCTCGGACAGGAAGGTAACATCGATAACTTCAAGTACAACCGCTACTCTATGCGCTTCAACCTCGAGTCCAAACTTGCTAAGTACTGGACCCTCAATATGGGTGCTTCCGGTTTTGTTTATGACAACAAGACTCCGGGTTACAACTCAGGTGGTGCAGACAACGGTTACTACGAAGCAGGCTACATGAGTATCGCTCACCAGACTATCGCTATGCACCCGTACCTCGCTCCTACTTACGACGGCTACTACACAGGTGTGACTTCAAACAACGGTTCAAGCCCGAACAGCCCGTTTGCAGCTATCTATGAATCCGGCTTCAAGAAAACAGACGGAATCGATATCCGCACAAACATCGGCTTGCAGTTCGACTTACCTTGGGTAAAAGGTCTTTCTGTTAAGGTTTCAGGTGCTTACGACTACAGCAACTCTCATAACAAAAACCTTGACACTCCGTTCCAGGTTATGCAGTACAACAAAACTGACGGTTCTTACACACTTGTACAAGGTGAAAAAGGAACTTCAGTGAAAGTTGGCGAAGGTAGCACATACAACAAGCAGCTCCTCGGTAACTTCCAGATTAACTACGACAACACTTTCAACGGTGTTCACAATGTTTCTCTCCTCGCCCTTATGGAAGCTCGCGAAAACAAGACCAACGCACTCTCTGCTTACGCTAAGGACCTTGACTTCCCGGAACTTCCGGAACTCGGACTCGGAACAATGGAAGATATAGGCGGCTGGAGTGACAAAACTCGTCGTCTGGGTTACGTATTCCGTGCAAGCTACAACTACGCTAACAAATACTTCGCAGAATTTTCCGGTCGTTACGACGGTTCATACAAATTCTCCGGTAACGTTTCAGGCAAACGTTGGGCATTCTTCCCATCTGGTTCTCTTGCATGGCGTGTGAGCGAAGAAAGCTTTATGGACTTCTCAGACGAATGGCTCGATGACCTCAAGGTTCGTGCATCTATGGGTCTTGTGGGTGACGACTCCGGTTCTGCAGCATACGCATTCCTCAGCACTTACGCATTCGGAAACAAACTCTTCCTGGATAATTCAACTGTAAACTCCGTTTATCTGGCGTACATAGCAAACCCGAACCTCACATGGACCAAGACTCGCTCTTGGAACATCGGTTTTGATGCTACTTTCTGGGGCGGACTCCTCGGTATTGAATTTGACGGATTCTATAACTATACTTACGATATCCTCCAATCACTCGGTAGCGACTATCCACCATCCATGGGCGGTTACTATCCATCTTACGCAAACATCGGTAAGACAGATGCAAAGGGTATTGATATCCTCCTCACTCACCACAACAGATTCAACGTGGCAGGCAAACCTTTACACTACTCAATTTCCGGAAATATGTCTTGGGCACAGAACCGCTGGCTCAAATACCCGGACTCTCCAAACACTGCTGAATGGCGTAAAGTTACAGGCACAAGCCTCAACGCTACTTGGGGTTGGGTTGCAGACGGACTCTACCGCTCAGAAGAAGAAATTGACAACTCTGCATGGTTCGGTACTCGTCCAAACGTAGGTGACATCAAGTATGTGGACCTCAACGGTGACGGTAAGATTGACTGGGATGACCGTGGTCGTATCGGTCGTGGTCTCCGTCCTGAAATCACATTCGGTCTTAACCTCGCAGCAGACTGGAACGGCTTTGACATCAACGCACAGTTCACAGGTGGTGCAAAATTCGATGTTTCCATGACAGGTACTTACTACAACGGTTACGACGACAATACAATCTGGACACAGACATTCAAAGAAGGCGGTAACTCACCTCTCTTCCTCGTAACTAATGCTTGGAATATCGATAATCCTGACGGCACAATGCCTCGCCTTACTACCGGCAACACCGGTCACGGCGGTGACAACGGTCTCGCTTCTACATTCTGGTTCCGCAAAGGCGACTATATCCGCCTCAAATCTTGCCAGCTCGGCTATACATTCCCGCAGAAATGGATGAGCAAAGCAGGAATCCAGAAACTCCGCGTTTACGTAGAAGGTTCTAACCTCTTTACTATTGATGACCTCCCTGCAGGCTTTGACCCTGAATCACCGGAAGTTAACAACGGTTATTACCCGCAACAGCGTACTTTTATGGGTGGTGTAACTTTAACATTCTAATATTGACAGACAATTATGAATACAAAAATATTTGGCAGCTTATTTATTGCAGCTACTGCAATGTCGCTCGTTTCTTGTAGTGACTTCCTGGACACTACACCAACGGACTCTGCATCAGACAAAGTGATTTGGAGCAAATACGAATATGCTCAGTTGCAAGCCAACTATATGTACGAAGACCTCAACCTTATCAATGGTTACGGTGACGGAACAGGTTGCACTCGCGACTGCTCTATAGGTCTTTCCGAGGCTCTCACGGACCTCTTCAAGTACGGTGGCTACAACTATACTTCTCTTAACCGTATTCCTTCTGAATTTGCTTACGGTGGCGCTTCTACGCTCACTAACGGCTACGTTGATACATACCTCGGTGCTTGGAGCACTATGTACAGATACATTTCCACTGCAAACCAGGCTATTTACAACCTCAAAAAATACGGTACTTTCGACGAAGATAAAAAACTCGAAGTGGAAGCTGAATTCCGTTTCTTCCGTGCTTACTACTATTCTATCCTTGCAAAACGCTATCCGAAACTCATTATCTATGATGAAAATATGGAAAACTACAACAAGGACAAAGAAGCAGGCACTGCTGCTGAAGCTTATCAGCTTATCTACGACGACCTCACATTTGCAGGTGAACACCTCCCTGTAAGCACTGTTCCTAACGGACGTCTTACTTCCGGTGCCGCTTACGCATTCCTTTCACGTATTATGCTTTACGCAGAACGCTGGCAGGATGCTGCAGACGCTGCAGAAAAGGTTATGGGTATGGGTTACTCTATGAACTATACAGACCTTGACGCTCCTTTCACAATGGGCGGCGAAGGTGCTATCTTCCAATTCTGCTTCGACCTTACTGCTCAAACTCACCAGTTTGACTGCTACTATTCACCGGGCGGTGACAAAGCAGCATACGCAAACCCTGTAAGCGGTGGTTACGGCTGCCCGACACAGGAAATGGTGGAATCATTTGAATACGCAGACGGCAGTGGTAAACCGGACTGGAGCGAATGGCACAATGTAGATGGTACTCAGGCTACTCCTCCTTACGATGAACTCGAACCGCGTTTCGCTCACACTATCCTTTACAACGGTGCTGACTGGAAAGACCGTCAGATTGAATCTTTCGTAGGCGGTGCAGACGGTTGGTTGCAATGGATGAAAGGCGATATGTGTGACGGTAAATCCACTACAGGTTACTATCTCCGCAAACGTGTAGATGAAGGCAACTATTTTACAAACGGTTCTCGCTGCACAAAACCGGCAACTCTTATCCGCTATGCAGAAGTTGTTCTGAACTATGCTGAAGCACTCTATCACCTGAACCGTGCAAGCGAAGCTATGGAACAAGTAAATGCCGTCCGTACTCGTCCTGCTGTTGGTCTTAATTCAATTAACGCTACAGGTAGTGCAGTTATGGACGCAATCCGCCAGGAACGCAAAGTGGAACTCGCATACGAAGGCCTTTGGTACTGGGATATGCGTCGTTGGAAACTTGCTCACACAGCATTTACCGGCATCCGTGTTCACGGTCTTAAGATTGAAAAAGAAGCAAACGGCTCATTCACTTATTACTACGTTGAATGTGACGACCAAGACCGTAACTTCCCTGAAAAAATGTACACTTGTCCTATTCCTACATCAGAACTGGAAAACAACAAGAGCATAACTCAAATTTCAGATTGGAACTAATACTTTAAAATTCAGATAATTATGAAAAAGAATTTATTATATATTCTCACTCTGGTTGTGTTGGCTCTCACTTCTTGTGAAAGTCCTGAATACGTAGCTCCAACAGTTCAGAGACAGTCACTCACCAGTCTTTCCGCTGTTTTCACTTCTGGTCCGTTCGTTGACCAGGAAATGGCGAAACTTAATATTGAGGAAGGTGAACTTCCGGCACGTCTTGTTATCCCCGTGCCTTACTTCTATCCTGTCACTTCCGACAATGAAACTACAGAGTACATGACTAATGTACGTATTAAAGCTGAAATGGCTACAGGTTGCACTATCGAGCCTACTCTCACAGTGCTGGACCTCACTAAGGAAAATGCATTTGTTTTCACAGACGCTCAGGGCAAAAAGACAAATATTGTCATCACCGGTGAACGCGTGAAATCAAACGCTTGCGAACTTATGGCTTTCTCTCTCGTTGAACCTGCTATCAGCGGTATCATCGACAAGGCTACTAAGAAAGTTTCCGTTATTTCAGCCGACGACCTTACAGACATTATTGCTACGGCAGACATCTCCGCTCACGCTACTATCAGCCCGGACCCTGCAGAACCACACAACTACAATGAACCTGTGGTTTATACAGTTACTGCTCACGACGGTGTGACTAAAGCTGAATACACCGTAGTGAAAGAAGTTCCGGAAAAAATCGACTTCGGATTTGATAAGAACAGCGTAGAACAGCTTTTCAATATGGATCCGGTTTCAAACCTCGGTATGCCTGCTTACAACGTTCTCGTTGGCCCTACTGTTGCTGCTCTCAAGGGTAAAGTTGTGCTCTGTGCAGGTGACGGTTCTACTCCTATTTACATCAACGGTATTTCCGGTGCAAAGATGGGTGAAATCAAGCTTGGTGCAGCCGTTCCGGGTAGTATCACAAACGACGAGGCGGAACACCTCCTCATTGTGAACAAAGCAAACGGCGGTGAACAGATTAACATCTATCGCACAAACAGCGTTGATGAAACTCCTGTTCTCTTCCACTCATTCACAAACCCGTCTTCATTCCCATGCGGCTCTAAGATTAAGGCTATCGGTAATATAGACGGTGACGCTATCATCACTATCACTAACGAAGGTATTGACGGTGTTTCCGCTACAGGTGAATTTATGATGGTTGTTGTTCGCGGTGGTATTGTTGCAGACGTTGTGGCACAAGACGTAACAGAAACAGGTTACTCTTGGGGTTCCGCTCCAGTGAACTTCACTACAGTTGTTCCTCGCACAGTAAACCCTGCAGATGGTGTATTCCTCAGCTACTATGGTCCGAGTGCACTCGTACACATTGCTGCAGACGGCACAATCAGCGGTGGTTTCAATTCCGATACAACAGGCTGGGGTCTTAATCCGAACTGTCTTGATTCCAAGGCATTTAACAATTGCAACTATATGGCACTCTTCGTAGTGAGCCACTTCCCGGCATGGGGTATGGGTCCACAACTTTACCTCTACAATGTTTCTGATATGACCAAGTTCACAGGTAGCGATGTAACAGACGTTGCTTGTCTTGAACTCACAAATCAATGGATTGACTGGTATCAGGTAGGAGACTTCTCTGTAGCTTCCGGTGACGTTGTTATCGCTCCAAGTGCAGACGGCTACAAACTCTATATCTACTACTACGACCACAACTCTCAAGCATTTGGCGGTTACGTAGCAGACTGTATCAAGAGATAAAAAAGGTCTTTTTAGGGGATAGCTAAATTGCTGTTTTAGCTAAGATAGCTATCCCTCCCTAAAACGATATTAAAGGAAACAAATAAAATTAATCTTAGGAAAAATGAAAATCAAGAAATATTTGGTAATCCCGGCAGCTTGCCTGGCACTTTCTTTCGGAATGATGTCTTGCGGTGAAGGCGATGGCGACATCCAGTGGTGGGATTGGAGTCAAAACAATCCTCAGCCGGAACCCGAACCGGAACCCGAACCAACCCCGGAACCGGATCGTTATGTGGAAACTCTCGGTTGTGTTGACGTTAAGGCTACATACGAAGGTCTTACTTCCGCTCTCCCTGAATACATGAATCTTTACACATATCAGAAAGAGTTTGAAGGCAAAGAAATCAAAGCTTTCATTGCTGTTGCAGATATGGATAAAGCTACATTCAGCGTTCTCGGTGAAGCTACAGGCTACAACACTCCTTCCGAACTTTACGCTGCAGAAAACCATGCTATCATCATAAACGGCGGTTTCTTCTGGGACGGCTCTTCACTCAGCCTTATCCAGCGTGGCGGCGAACTCGTTTGCCCGAACGTGCAGGTTGACAGCCCGGACTGGACAGATACTTGGTACTATATGCCGCGCGGTACTTTCGCTCAGAAAGCAGACGGCACATACTTCACCGGTTGGACTTACACTTCACTTTCAAACCAGACTTTCTGGTATCCTACATCTATGCCGCTTGAAAACGGTCGCGTTCCTGATATGACTTATCCGGAAGGTGCACAGGAATTTGTGGCTGAAACTGCTATTGGTGGCGGTCCTGTCCTTGTTCTTGACAGCAAAGTTGTGAACACTTACGAAGACGAATACCTCCTCATCAATCCTACAGACAACCGTCCGCGTACTGCTATCGGTATTGACGCTGAAAACAACAAGATTATCTACTTTGTTTGCGAAGGCGACGGTATGACAGCAGGTATCGGCGGTATGACACTGGAAGACGTTGCAAACTTCATGATTTACCTCGGTTGCAACGAAGCTCTTAACCTTGACGGTGGCGGTTCTTCTTGTATGCTTGTCAACGGTGAAGAAACTATCAAACCGTCTGACGGCAAACAGCGTTCTGTTGTTTCTGCAGTAGCACTTGACTAATTAACTTTTCGGAGTTCCCGTTTTATGTGGTTTTCCTATTACGGGAACTCTTTTATATTATATTTTTTATAGTAAAAATGAGTTTTTCCAAACACATAAAATACTTATTTACTTTTCTGGCAATCTCATCTATTGCTGTTTCATGTTCCAAGGACGACCCGGACCCATGGTGGAACAACAAAGACAATCCGGACAATCCTTCTCCTACGCCTGACCCTGACCCGGAACCTGAAACTCCGACAGAGAAACCTCGCTTTATGTGGATAGATGCTCCGGCAAACTTCCCACGTTTTGCGGATTCTCAGGAAAATATCGCCACAGACCTCAAAAAGGCTTACGATAGCGGTATTACTGACGTGGTTGTCGATATTCGTCCTTACACGGGTGATATCCTTTTTGCTTCCTCTACGGGCGACCCGATGGTTCGCATTGACGTTTGGGACAATGGCTATCATTTCTACAACCGCACCGCCACTTGGGACTATTTGCAGACTTTTATTGACAAAGGTCATGAGATAGGTCTCCGTGTGCATGCCGGCTTTAACACTTTTGTGGGCGGCTGCAAGTATTACTACGGACTTGGCGAAGACGGAATGGTGTATCGCGACAGCAGCAAGAAAGACTGGGTGACCGTACTCAATCTTGACGGCACTCTCGTGAACTCTATGGACTGCAACGATGACGATTACTCCACAAAATTCCTCAATCCTGCGAACGATGATGTGCAAAACTACATCATTGCACTCCTCCGTGACCTGGCTAAGTACGACCTTGACGGAATTTTCCTGGACCGCTGTCGCTACGATGGCATTTATGCCGATTTCTCTGACGTTTCCAAAACAAAATTTGAGAAATACCTCGGCTACAGCATCACGGGCTATCCAAATTCCGTTTGGGACAATTACGAAAAAGAATGGTACGCTTTCCATGCTAAAACTATCCATGATTTTATCGTGAAAGCACACGATGCCGTGAAGGCGGTTAATCCTGATGTACAGTTTGGTGTATATGTAGGTGCTTGGTACTCAGAGTATTATTACTATGGGGTAAACTGGGCAAGCCCCAAATACCGTGCTTCCTCCAATTATTCCTGGGCAAACACGGAATGGGACAAATACGGCTACGCAGACCATCTGGACTTCCTGCTTCTGGGTGCATACGCAGGTGCAGACAATATTTACGGCTCTACGGAATGGACTTGCCAGGGCTTCTGCCAGCTTGCAAAGACAAAACTCTGTGGCGACGTGAAGTTTGCAGGCGGACCTGACGTGGGCAACGGTACAGGCTGGACTGAAGGCGGACGCGGCAACGCAGTGACACAGAGCATTGACGCTTGCATCAACGCTTCAGACGGCTACTTTATTTTTGATATGGTACACGTACGTAATTACAACTACTGGAATGCCATTAAGACAGGTGTAAATAAATATAAAGCAACTGTGAAATAATGAAAAAAACTCTTATATCCAATGTTGCAAGCCTCGTGCTTGCAGCATTGTTTCCCTTTTTCTCCGTTTCAGCCCAAGGGCTGCAAACAAGACTTATAAGCGGCTGTGTTCACGACGGCAGTAAGGGTATTGCAAACGTGGCTGTGACAGACGGAATGAATATCGTCCGCACTGATGCCGCCGGCAATTACTCTCTTCTCACACTCTCGGATACACGTTTTGTGTATATCACCATTCCTTCCGGCTATGAAACGGAAGTGAAAGACTCTACAATTCCTCAATTTTACAAAGAACTGACAGCGGAGGACAATTACGACTTTTGTCTGAAAAAATCCGACTTTGATGTCACAAACCACGTCTTTTTTGTTCATGCGGATGCACAAGTCACCTCCGTGGAAGATGTGGAGCAATACAAATCCATTGTTGCAGACAATGTTGCCCTTAAAAACACATATTCCGGAATGAAAGTTTTCGGTATGGACTGCGGTGACATTGTGGGCGATTCTCCCTGGTTCTTCCCAAACTATGTGGAAGCCGTGAAACCGCTTGATATGCCTGTTTTCCGTGCTATCGGAAACCACGATATGGATTATTTCGGACGTACTTACGAAACGTCTTACAAAACTTTTGAAACATACTTTGGTCCCAAGCATTTCTCTTTTGATTGCGGCGACGCTCACTATATCGTAATTGATGATAATTTTTACACCGGTTACGGAATAAACTATTTCACATACGTTGACGAAAAAACTTTCCGCTGGCTGGAGCAAGACCTTGCAGGTGTGGCTAAAGACAAACTCCTCTTCGTCTTTATGCACATTCCCACATCTCTTGTGGCAGACCTTGATGAGGCTAAATTCGGCACGGACGAGATGACAAACGTCCGTCAGTTCCACGCTCTCTTTGAAGGCTACGAAACTCACATCATTTCCGGACATACGCATTTTAACCTCAATGTGGAGTTTTCGGACAAAATGATGGAACACAACACTGCCGCCGCTTGTGGTACGTGGTGGAGAACGGAAGAATGTATGGACGGTACGCCTCACGGATATGCTGTCTATGAAGTGTCCGGAAAAACCGTAAAATGGTACTATAAATCATCAGGCTATGACCGTGACTATCAGATGAGAGTATATGCTCCGGGAAATTCCGAGGATTTTCCGGAAGACGTGATTGCAAACGTGTGGAACTACGATAGCCGCTGGACTGTGGAACTCCTGGAAGACGGTGTAAAAACGGCTGATATGGTGAAATATACGGACTACGACCCTATCTCACGCGAGCATTGCAGCAACCGTGAAATTGTGCTCTACGACTGGATTTGGCCTATCAAAAACAGCCACATGTTCCATGCTAAACCGCTCAACCCGAAAGCAAAAATTCAAGTCCGTGCCACAGACAGATTCGGAAAAGTTTATATCCATGACCTATAATTCTGAGTTCTCGGAGTTATCAAAGCACTCGGAAATATTGGAGTTCTCGGAAATTTTCAAAACAAACTAAAATCCACCTATCATGAAACTGAAACACATAATTTTATCATCACTCATTGCATCATCACTCACTGCAAATGCGGAAATAAGCCTTGCGGGCATTTTCGGCAACGGAATGGTGCTGCAACAAAATTCACAAGTGACATTGCACGGTAATGCCGCTCCAAATGCTAAAATTTCTATTAAGCCGGAATGGGCTGCAAAGGCTCAAACTGCTGTTGCAGATGAAAACGGTTGCTGGTCTGCACAAGTGGCGACTCCCTCATTCGGCGGTCCTTACAGCATAAATTTCAAAGGTGACGGAATAAAGGAAAAATCCGGTCTCAAACTCAGCGATGTGCTGATTGGCGAGGTGTGGCTGTGTTCCGGTCAGAGCAACATGGAAATGCCTGTTAGGGGTTTCCGCGGACAGCCGGTAAACGGTTCCGCCGAACTGATTGCAGACGCCAAGGCTTCACGAAATCTTCGTCTTTACCGTCAGCCTAATGCCTGGAAAACCACAGTTGCAGATGATATTTACGATGCAAAGTGGACTGTTGCAGATGCTAAAAACGTGGCGGATTTCAGTGCCGTTGGCTATGTTTTTGCAGACAAATTGCAGTCGTCGCTTGATGTTCCCGTGGGTATTATCCAGTGTGCCTGGAGCATGTCCACAATTGAAGCATGGATGCCGAGAAGCACCTTTGAATCACAATTTCCGGAAATTGCCATGCCTGACGTTGCAGGCACGGATTTCGGTTGGACTCAAGGCACTCCCACGCTGCTCTGGAATGCAATGGTGGCACCGTGGAAAGGCTTCCCTATTGCAGGCGTTTTATGGTACCAAGGCGAGGCAAACACTCCTAATGCAGAGCGTTACAGCCGTCTTTTCCCGGCAATGGTGAAAGACTGGAGAACTCTCTTTGCAAACGATAATCTCCCGTTTTATTACTGCCAACTTGCACCATGGCGTGATGCAGGATGTGAAAAAACACTCTGGGCTGATTTCCGCAAAATGCAGACGGAACTCCTTGATGCAGTGTCAAATACGGAAATGGTAACTGTAGGTGACCTCGGTGACAGCATTTTCATTCATTTCCCTCAAAAAATAGAGGTGGGCAAGCGTTTCGCTTATCTTGCACTTGAAAATCACTATGGCTACGAAGGTCTTGACAGCCGTGCTCCTATTGCGGTGAGCGTGACTGAAGACGGCAACGACTATATTGTGGAGTTTAAGCACGGAGCAAACGGACTTACTCCTGAAAATCAAGTTCTTACAGGTTTCGAGATTGTTGACGAACAAGGTAATATTCACCCTGCGGAAGCCACAATCCTGAATGGTGACTGCAAAGTGAAAATCACTAACCCCGGAGTGAAATATCCGGCAGAAGTGCGTTACGGCTATCACAACTATTTCAAGGCTTCACTCTTTAACAATATCGGTATCCCGGCTTCACCATTTCGTATGGAGGTGCCGAGAAAGCAAAAAACGGCGCTTATGTGGATAGATGCGGAAGCGAATTATCGTCGTTTCTGCAATGCTGATTCTATTGACTATTACATCAAGAAAATTCACGATATAGGCTTCACTCATGCAGTTGTTTGCATCCGCCCTATCACAGGTGAGGTGCTGTATAACAGTGATATAGCACCTAAACTCGAGGGTTTGAACTGCGATTACGACTATTTGCAGAAATTTATTGAAATAGGACATAAATACGGTGTTAAAATCATTGCTTCCATGAACGTTTTCTGTGCCGGACATAACTATCACGACAAGGGACTTGTTTATGACGGACATGCAGACTGGGCAAGCATTGTTTATGACCCTAAACGCGGACTCATCCCTATCTCGGAGCAAAAACACAAATACGGTGCTATGGTGAATCCGCTAAATCCTGAATATCAAGACTATATCATCAGCGTGATGCAGGAAATAGTTTCCAAATATCCGGAACTTGACGGACTTATGACGGATCGTGTTCGCTACGATGGTATTCAGGCGGATTTCTCTGAACTCAGCCGCAAAACTTTTGAGCAATACATTGGTAAAAAACTGAAAAAATTCCCGGAAGATATTCTTTCCTGGGACAATTCAAAGCGTCACCCGAAACCTGTGCCGGGCAAATACTTCAAGGAATGGATTGAATGGCGTGCAACAGTGATTACGGGCTTTATGGCTCGTGCTCGTGAGGCTGTGAAAGCCGTGAGGAGTGACATTCCGTTCTGCACTTACACAGGTGCTTGGTATCCGTCATACTATGAGGTGGGCGTGAACTTTGCAAGCTGCGATTATGACCCTTCCGTAGAATTTGACTGGGCTACACCGGACTATAAGAAAACCGGCTATGCGGAACTCATAGATATCTATGCAACAGGTAATTACTACACGGACATCACTATTGATGAATACCTCAGCAAGGGCGGTAGCGAAATATGGAACGAAACGGATTCTCAGGCACAGTCCGGTACATGGTACTGTGTGGAAGGTTCCTGCCAAAATCTCCGCAGAATACTCGGAAACAATGAATTTCTTGGCGGAATACTCGTGGACCAGTTCTACGAATTTCCGGAAAAGCTCTCGGAAACTATCCGTGAAAACCTTAAGGACTCCGATGGACTTATGGTGTTTGATATAGTGCATATTATAACTAAAAACCTCTGGAACGAGGTTGAAAAAGGTATGAAAAATGAATAATCGCGCTCTTTCCATTGATGCTCTCCGCGGCTATGCCATAATCACTATGGTGCTCAGTGCCACGGTTGTGTATGGTGTGCTTCCGGGCTGGATGTACCACGCTCAAGTGCCGCCACCTGACCATTTTTTTAACCCGGATTTACCCGGACTTACGTGGGTGGATATGGTATTCCCGAGTTTCCTTTTTGCACTCGGTGCCGCACTCCCATTCTCCGTGGGCAAAAAATATGCAAAAGGGCAGAGTAAACTCAGTCTTGCCCTCAATGCTCTATGGCGAGGTGTGAAACTCACGTTTTTTGCTATTCTTATCCAGCATTTTTACCCGTTCATGACTGCGAATCCGCAGGATATGCACAGCTGGCTACTTGCACTTTTCTGCTTTGCTCTGCTTTTCCCCATGTACATGCGTCTGCCATGGGAAATGCCGGGGTGGGTGAGGACTGCAATCCAACTTGGTGCTATGGCTATCGGTGCTGCCGTGATGCTGAACATTGAATATGCAAACGGATACACGTTTAATCTCCATACAAGTAATATTATTATCCTTATTCTTGCCAACGTGGCTATTTCCGCTACTTTGCTGTACATCTTCACTATCGGCAATCCGTTTTGGAGAATAGGTATCCTCGGACTTCTTGCAGGACTTTTCTTCTCCGCAGATTTTGACACAACTTGCTGGCAACACTCAGTAATCACGTGGACACCGCTTGATTGGTTTTACAATCCTCTATATCTCAAGTATTTATTCCTTGTGATGCCCGGGTGCTATGCAGGTGAAATCCTTGCGGATTGGTATGCTCTACGCAAGAAAAACCCTTCAGCAGCAGAACCGAATAGCAATGAGAAATTTGCTGCACCTGCAATGTTTGTGATTACTCTTGCTATCGTGATTACTAATCTGTGCTTCCTTTATGCACGCCATTTGGAACTCAACTTGCTCTGCACAACGGTGCTGCTTGCTGTTGGCTACATTGTTCTCAGAAAAGGCGAGGGCTATGTGGCACTGTGGCGTAAACTTTTTGTCTTTGGCGGTTTTATGCTCATTCTCGGTCTTTTCTTTGAAGGCTACGAAGGTGGCATAAAGAAAGACCCCGTAAATTTCACGTATCTTTTCACCACTGCCGGACTGTCTTTTATGATACTTATTTTCTTCAGTGTGACATGTGACTACTATCAGTGTCACCGCTCTACGTCATTTCTTGTCCTTTCCGGTCAAAATCCTATGGTGGCGTATGTTGCCGTGGATTTGCTCATTTTCCCAATACTCCAAATAACAGGACTTGTGAATTTCTTGGGCATATTCCACACATCACCGTTTATGGGCTTCCTGCAAGGAGTAGTGCTGACATCGCTCGCTGTGGTGGTGACAGTGGTGTTCACAAAAATGAAGTGTATTTGGAGAACATAAATATATTTGCTAACTTTAACCAAAAATATAAAACCTGACTTAACACAATGAAATATTTTGCATCACTGTTTCTGGCTATAATGCCTTTTTGTGCAGCCGCTGTAACGGCTGACTATAACGTAATTCCATTGCCGAACACAATAAATCTTACTGCCGATGCTCCTTTTGTGCTTGGTGCAGATGTAACTGTTGTCGCAGACGAGGCTAACGCACATAATGCCGATATGCTCGCCGGCTACGTTAAGGAATCCACAGGTATTGTAATTGGCAAGGAAGGCACAGGCAAGGTGATTAAACTTAAATCATCTCTGCAAGATGCTAACGATGAAGCATACACTATCGCTGTTTGCGGCGACAGTATTGTGATAAACGGTGCTTCTCCTGCCGGTACTTTCCATGGAATACAAACTTTACGCAAATCTCTCCCCGTAGGACAATTTGAAAATGTGGAACTACCCACAGGAAATATTTACGACTTTCCTCGCTTCGGCTACCGTGGCGCTCACCTTGATGTTTGCCGCCATTTCTTTGATTTGGACGAGGTGAAAACGTTTATTGATATGCTTGCTCTCCACAATCTCAATACTTTCCACTGGCATCTTTCCGATGACCAGGGCTGGAGAATTGAAATAAAATCTTATCCTCTCCTCACGGAACTCGCTTCCGTCCGCAAAGAGACTGTTATCGGTCGTTTGCCCGGCAAGTGGGACGGAATACCTCACGGAGGTTTCTATACTCAGGAGGAAGCACGAGAAATTGTGGCGTATGCTTCTGAAAGATACATCAACGTTATCCCGGAAATAGACATGCCGGGTCACATGCAGGCTGCTCTCCATGCTTATCCGGAACTCGGTTGCACGGGCGGTCCGTATGAAGTTTGGACGGAGTGGGGCGTAACACCGGAAGTGCTTTGCCCGGGTAATGACTCCACACTCTCTTTCATCAAAAACGTCCTTAATGAAATTATGGATATTTTCCCGTCAAAATACATCAATATCGGTGGTGACGAATGTCCTAAGGACCACTGGAAAGAATGTCCTAAATGTCAGGCTCGAATAAAGGCTGAAGGCATCACGCCAAAAGGCAAATTCTCTGCGGAAGACCGTCTGCAAGGCTTCATCACTCGCTATGCTTACGGCGTGATAAGTGAACGTGGACGAATTATGCTTGGCTGGGACGAAATTCTGGAAAGCGATATTCCTTCAGATGCTATCGTGATGTCTTGGCGTGGCAGTGCAGGTGCTGTGGAAGGTGCACAGCGTGGCAACCGTGTTGTGCAAACTCCTAATACTCACATGTATTTCGACTTCTATCAGTCTAAGGACGTGCAGTTTGAGCCGTTTGCTATCGGTGGTTATATTCCTGTGGAAAAAGTGTACAACTTCGAGCCTGTCCCGGCAGAACTTACATATGAGCAGAAAAAACTCGTGATTGGTTGCCAGTGCAACCTATGGACGGAATACATCTTGGACTTCCCGCAAGTGCAATATATGGAACTTCCTCGTCTTGCCGCTCTCTGCGAGGTGCAGTGGACTGCTCCGGAAAAGAAAGACTATGAACTTTTCAAGGATAGAATACCTGCAATGTTCTCCATTTACGAGAATTTAGGCTACAACTACGCAAAACACCTGGGTGACATCACTGCCGTTTATACTCCCGTGCCTAAGAAAAAAGCACTCAAAGTGGAATTTACCACACTAAAGGGCAATGACATCTATTATACCCTTGACGGAAGCGAACCTACGGAAAACTCAATCCGCTATGGTAAGGAATTTTATGTAAAAGATGATGTTATTATCAAGGCTGCCGCTTTCCGCAAAGGTGGCAAGAGCCGCACTCTCTGCGACACTATCACTGCAAATGCCGCTTCTTTCACTAAGATTACGCTCAAAAACGCTCCTGCAGATAACTACACTTTTGCCGGTGCTCCTACGCTCGTTGACGGTATTTGCGGAAATGGCAATTATCGCACAGGTCGTTGGCTTGGCTTTATAAACACTGATTGCGATGCTACTATTGACCTGGGTAAAAAGCAGGCAGTGAACGAACTGTCGTTTAATGTTTGCATTTTCCAGTGCGACGGTGTTGTTGATGCTTCCGCAGTTACGGTGAAAGGTTCCGTAAATGGTAAGGACTATGTCACTATCGCCACTCAGGACTTCGGTGAAATAGACCGCAGCAAGGAATTTGGCACGGTTACGCATACTATCCCTCTTGACGGCAACAAGTATCGCTACATCAACGTGACCGTTTCTCCTACAAAGACTCTCCCGGCATGGCACGGCTTTGCAGGCTCTCCGGCATTTCTCTTTGTAGATGAAATTTCCGTTAAATAGTTTGCGAGAATTTCTGTTACAGTGAAAATTTGCAATTATTAGCAATATAATCATCTCTGCATGAAAAGATTACTCCCTCTCGTCCTCCTTCTCTCCTTTCTTGCTTCCGCACAGCAGAGACCACTGCCAGTGACGGGAAGTTGGATAAATCTCTTTTACCAGGACGTTCGCAATAAATACACGAATCCGGAGAATATGGACAATACTTCGCCGGAACTCTGGAAGGCAAAAGTGAGCCAAATGCACCGTATGGGCATAGAGTACATTGTCTTTATGGCAGTGGCTAACGACGGTCTTGCAGACTATCCTTCCGTGATTATGCCGCATGCTTATCCCCTTGGCAAGCAAAGTCCCGTCTGTGCCATTATGGAACAGGCGGAGGAGTGTGGCATGAAGGTGTTTTTGAGCATCGGTTGGGCTGAAAATCAAGACGATAACCTCAAACGTCCGGAAATACTTGCTCGCCAACTCGCTATTATGGAGGAACTTGCGGAAATCTATGGCAATAACTCCGCTTTTTATGGCTGGTATCTCCCTGTGGAGGACTGTCTCGGTCCTGTTTTGCCTGAAAGTTCCGTGAAAGCCGTTAACAGCCTTGTGCAGAGAGCGAAAAATCTCACTCCGGGCAAGAAAACAATGATTTCTCCTTACGGATTTTTCTGCTCTGAGTTTGACAATCTTCTTTTTGCACAGCGAATTTCGCAACTTGATGTAGATATAATCGCATATCAAGACGAGGTGGGCTGTGTGCGTGAAAATTTTCCTATGCCGAGGCTCCGTGAAAACTGGAAGAAAATCCGTGCTATCCACGATGCTGCAGGCATTGAGCTTTGGGCAAACTGCGAACTTTTTACGTGGGAAAAAGGTACGAACAGCCGTAGCTCAGCTCTTATTCCCGCCGCTATGCCGAGAATAGCAAGTCAGCTCCAGGCTGCTTCTGCTGCCGGAGTGAGCAGAATTATTTCTTTTATGACTTGTGGCATTTTTGACGACGGCGGTGATGATTTCACTCTCGGTCAGCCTGCCCTTTCGCTCCGTGCTTGGCGTGATTATGAGGATTGGAAAGCAGGAAAGGAAGAATATGTGCTGCTGGAGCAAGCTTTTGCCGGACAGCTTGACAATAGAGGTTATGCGGAAGGTAATCCGCTGTTTGACAACGTTTTCGGCGGTGAAACTCCGGAAGATAAAGCTTGGACAAAAATTACGGAAAGCTATAGCGAATATTGCTTTAATGCCGCTCAAGCCTCAAAAATCTATGTCCGTTTTCTGAATTGCGAAAAACGTGGCATTAAAGTGCCTTACAAGGTGTCGCTTTCCAAAATGAACGCTGATGGCAGCCTTACACTGCTGAAAGTCAAGGATTTTGACGTAAATCCTAATGCTAAGCACGATACTTGGATAGAAGGTATGGTTTTTGATGTTCCGGAAGGTGTAAGTAGCGTTGTGCTTGGCATTTATGCGGACTCTCCGGCTATGACGGATGAAATTGTGCTTCTTTAGCAGCAGGCAAAGAGATGATTGAAGAATATAGCAAATTTCCAAGGTTCTTATAATCTCATAAATAGTGGATAGTAGAACCCGGAAATCCAAATAAAGAATTCATAAAAGAGAAAAATCAGGGGTTGCCTCGGCTGCCCCTGATTTTTTGCAAATAAGCAATTATTTCTGCTAAGATAGCTAAAATAGCTAAAGTAGCTAAGATAGCTAAGATAGCTAAGATAGCTAAGATAGCTAAGATAGCTAAGATAGCTAAAGTAGCTATTCTCCCAAATTATTGGATAGCATCAACTTCCAAGTCACAGTTTTTGATTTCGTGCCATGGAAGACCTTGAATCATAAGCTGTTCCATAAATGGATCCGGGTCAAATTCTTCCACATTGTGAACACCCGGTTTTACCCATTTGCCTGTGAGGAACATCATAGCACCTGTCATAGCAGGAACACCTGTGGTGTAACTTACAGCCTGCATACCTGTTTCGCGGTATGATGCTTCGTGGCTACAGTTGTTATAAATGTAGTATGTGAGCGGTTTGCCTTCTTTGTCATGACCGGAAATGCGGCAACCGATAGAAGTTTCGCCGTGATAGTTTTCTCCGAGGTCTTGCGGGTTTGGAAGCACAGCCTTGAGGAACTGTAAAGGCACGATTTTCACGCCGTTATATTCCACTTCGTCAATGCGAGCCATACCTATGTTTTGGATTACGCGGAGGTGTGTGAGGTATTCTTTGCCGAAAGTCATCCAGAAACGAGCACGCTTGATAGTAGGGAAGTTTATCACAAGTGATTCAAGTTCTTCGTGATAGAGGAGGTATGAGTCTCTCGGACCGATGTTCGGATAGTTCAATTCTGCGTGTATTTCAAGCGGACCTGTAGTAATCCACTGTCCGTCTTTATAGTAGCGACCGTTTTGAGTGATTTCGCGGATGTTGATTTCCGGGTTAAAGTTTGTGGCGAAAGCTTTGCCGTGGTCACCTGCATTGCAATCCACAATGTCCAGGTATTCCATTTGTGAAAAATGGTGTTTTGCAGCGTATGCAGTCATAACACCTGTCACGCCCGGGTCAAAACCGCAGCCGAGGATAGCTGTGAGACCTGCTTTTTCAAATCTTTCTCTGTAAGCCCACTGCCATGAATATTCAAAGTGAGCCACATCCTTAGGCTCGTAGTTTGCTGTGTCCAAGTAGTTTACGCCACATTCCAGACAAGCGTCCATAATAGTGAGGTCTTGATAAGGCAGTGCCACATTTATCACCAAGTCCGGTTTGTGCTTTTTGAAGAGTTCCACAAGTTGAGGAACGCTGTCTGCGTCAACACAGTCTGCACTAACGTTTGGTTTGCCGATAGCATCTACCACAGCTTGGCATTTTTTCAAAGTACGTGAGCAAATCACAATTTCGTTAAACACTTCGGGGTTTTGTGCACATTTGTGTGCCACTACGGTGCCAACACCGCCACAACCGATGATTATTACTTTTGACATTTTATTGCAGTTATTATTTTTATGTTTATTATTTGTCTTTTTTTGTTGCAAACTTTTATATCAAATTTGCAGTGGTATAGCATAATTACTGGGAAAATTTGCGGTAGTGTTGCAAATAATTCCGGGAAATATGCAGTAAAGGTAGGCATATTTTGCATTTTTAGCAAAAAAATAAGAGGAAAAACAAAAAAATAGTTCTGTTTCCTCTGTTCGGGTCTTTTTCTAACTCTCAAATAAGGTAATAAAAAAATTACTCGTCATCACGACGAATAATCTTCTTACCTTAAATCTAATACCATGAAAAACTGAT
>JBJECR010000105.1:0-9200 GCA_051871275.1 Muribaculaceae bacterium
ATAATGAAATCCCTTTTCATTCCCTTTGGCGAAAGCCGTTCATGTCCGTTTCATACCTTTTACTTAATGTGGATATTCAGCAACCGTTTTTAGTTCCTGAATGCTGATGAATTGGAATTGTTTGATAGTGTTGTTATGTTATTTTTCGCAAAGTTAAAGTTTTTTTCTTTTAAATTGTGCAAATCGCTAGTTTTATTTGCAATTATTTAGTGTTTTCAACAAATTTTAAGATTTGTTTCTTGGGTACAAAAACAGGCAGGAGTTACTTCCCGCCTGATATACGTGGTTGCCGAGCTTATGGATTGACCACAGAACGATGAGCCAAAAGAACTTCGTTGAGGTCTGCCCAGCCGGTCAGTTTGTCAAAGCGACAATAGCGATAGCGGTTCAGGCGGTCGCCGTCGGTGAGGTATTTGCCGGCTGTTACGTTGAAGATATAGTCGTGCTTGCCGTTGCTCTGGATGTGCACGGCGAGTATGTCTGAAAGTACGTCATTGAGGCGGCTGATAAATGGAGCCAAACGTAAATTGCCGCTATACATATATGAGTAGCGGATGAAGTCCGGAAGGTCAAAACTGTTTGGTTGACGCAGATTCTCAAATGGGTCGTCTTCTTTCCGTTCAAGTTTCTCATCGTAAGCACGGAGATAGCCCCATCCCATAGTTTTGCCGTAAAATCCGGGATAATCGGAAGTATAGTTTATTTCGTTTACTGTGTTTCGCATGAACTCAAACGTCTCGGACAGTACGTCCCAGAGTGGTGTAAGGTCGTTTATTTTTATCACCTCAACTATTGTACCCGCTTTGACAGTATCGTCTGTTGTGTCTTGATAGACGCTCCATAAATACATGGCTCTATATGAAGTGTTGACAAGTGATTGCTCTAAAGGTGTGCCTTTTTCAAGGTCTTTTACCAGTGTGTGGAAATCATAACCTGCATCGGGAATAGGGAATGGTGAGCAGACCAGATAGTCTGCCTGTCCTTCCCATTCGGCAAGGTTTTCTATGTATCCCTGCAAGCAAGAATCGGCTATCATTGCTGCCAGATGCACTCCGGAATCGGCAATTCCTCTTGCTAACCCTGATGAAGACATCATATCTCCTTCATCGTAGAGTGTGGAACGAGAATCGGCGATAACATCATCTGAAAGGTCATACTTGAAATTGAAAGGACTTCCATGTCCGGCAAAAACAAGGATGTATTTTCGTCCCGGGTATTTATCGCAACTCCATTTGATAAAGTCGGTCAAATTGGCGGAATCTACTATTGAGAAGTTTTCCGGAGCAACGTAAGACTCGTCTTTGACAAATTTTCCGTTTTCGCCTGTGTAGCGGTTTACTTGATTAGGATTTTCGCCTTCGCTTGACAATTTGAACAGACCCGTCACTACAACGTTTTCTTCTGATGCTTCGGCAACATGCCGCATCGGTTCAAACAATACCACATCGCGAGATATGTCGCCTCCGGCGCCGTAAAATATAAAGCAGTATTTATCTGCTACTTCAGGTGGTTCAGGGATGTTCGGTTCATCGTCGGAGCATGATGTGACAATGCTTGATGCCAAAAGGCAGAGCATTAAAGTTCCAAAAAGTTTTAGAGCCTGTTTCATATTTTATGTAAAGAAAATGGAGTAATGGAATTATAAAAAATGGAGTAACGGAAAGTATAAAAAAGTTCCGTTACTCCACTAATCTGAATTAGAAAATAAAATTGTCGTCTTTAGAGAAAGTGTGTTCGTAAATCACTTTGTTTGTGTTTACGTTTGTAACTCGGAAAGTGTAAGTGCCTTTCCAAGTGTTGTCTTTAAGTGAAAGTTCTGCTTTTTCGCAAGCTTCTTTTATTTTTTTGTCGTTGTCGGAAGAGTTGCCTTTCATTGTGAAAGTTTTTTCGCTGACACCGATTGCTTTGTAGTAAGCGTCATAGATAACGTCCATGTCTGCCAGTGATTCAAGAGATGAAGATTCCATCTTTGAGATACCCATATTGTAAATAATATCGGTTTCAGGGTCGTCACTGCAAGATGTGAGTGATAAAGAAGCAATTAAAACAATAGCTGCAACAGTCAGCATAGCTGACATTTTTTTGATGATTTCTTTCATTGTGATAATGTTTTTATGTTATTATGAATTAGGATTATATGAAAACGGGTAATACGATTGCAAAAATACAAAAAATATTGAAATACACAAAGTTATTATTTGGAATTGATAAATTCTGTCATTGATGCTTTATAAAGATTGCCATAGTTGTCATCGTTGTACACCATAACGTGGCTGCCTACGGTGTTGATGAAAAGACGGTAGTAAAGGTCTCGCATGGCAATGTTGCGGTCTGCCGTTATTTGTTCTATGAAAGTGGATGTGAAGCGGTTGCTCATCCACACTTTGAGGTCTTCATTGAAAACGTCTGCTTTTGATGTTTCATCGCCATTGGCGGCGGTTATGAACAGCATGCCGGGGATGCCTGTGCACTGCTCCATTACTCCGCCGGAGAAGCATGCTTCCACCATCATCAGGAGTTTGCGGAAACATTTTTTGTCTGCCATACGGTGGAGTGCGGCGGAGAGGTTGGAACCTGTGAGTGCAAAGAGTTCATCGTTGTAGCAGATACCACCGTGAGTGCCGTGACCGCTCCAGAAAACGAAAATGTTGTCGTTTTCCGTGGATTCGATCACAGTAGGTGTGCGAGAAGTCTTATTACCCGTAAGAATATTAAGGATGTCTTCGCTGCGGAGGTCAGACATTTTGTAGTCTATCTGTGCATTTTTGTGGACATTGTCGCCGCCACGCGTTACTTGTATCACACCCGGATTTGTATTTGCAGGATTATATGCAATGTCGTCTTCGGCTATAAGGATTATACTGTTGTCGTTGTAGCCGTAAAGTTTGAGTAACTGATAGATAGCCAGAACATCCGCTTGGTGACGATAGTTTTCCCAACCGGCGGACGATGCCACGAGCAGTGCCTTGTTGCCTTTGTGCTCGGGGTAGGTAAAAGAACCGGGGTCTGCAAAGTCTTGGATCTGAGATGCTTTCCAGTTCCACCCGGCGAGTGTGGCGTCCGTGCGGTTACCTCCATCGCTGGTGTTGTAGTCCAGGATTATGTATTGACCGTTATATACTTTATAATTGTAATATGTAGTGTTTAGTACGTTTGTAAATACCTTTGCATCAAAGGTCATAGCACCGGAGGCTCCGCGGACAGTGGGGAAAGAACCGGAAGCGAGTGCATCTACCACAAGCCGCATATCCTCGCCCATCCAGCTACCCATGTTGATTTCCGTGCCGGATACTATCTTCCGGAGTGAACCCATGAAAAGTTCTTCCGGATTCTGCATTTGGTACCATGCGGTATAGCCGATGAGCATGGCGGCGTCATAGAGCTGAGCTTCGCCCGAGGTGGGGTTGCTGCCGAAATATGTCCTGTAAGAAACATCAAAACCGGATTCCGGATTTGCTCCGAATGATACGCCTTCTATCCCTTCCGCACTGATACCGAGCAGGTTCAGAACGTCAACACCGTAGGCTGTGTCGGAGAAAAGGAGCTTGGGCACATTGCCATCTGAGTTTTGTTGCTCGTTGTGGGCATTAAGGATAGGGGAGATATCGGAGATGTCTGAAGGAACGCAGATAAGATAGTCTGCACCGGACGTCATTGCTGCGAACGCAACACTATTAAGGTCTGTGGTTGAATATCTATACATACCCTTGTTTTCCAATCCGAGTTCCTTTGCTTGGAAGCTGAACCAGTCAATAAATGTCTTGCCGTAGTCATCGTTGTCTTTGGCTATTAGTGCTACGCTTTTGCCACCGTAGTTTATGACTTTGGACAAGAGTACTTCGCACTGTGTGATGTCTGTTTCCGTCATTGCCCATAGACGACCGGTAGAGGCGTATGCTCTGACGAGTTCCTCGCAAGTGGCAAGTGTGAACAGTGGTTTGCCGCTCATACAAATTTTTGAAGCGAGAATGCGGGTACTGCTTGAATATAGTCCGCCAATCACGGCATATACGTCGTCGCGGTCTGCAAGTGTCAATGCCAGGTTTGAGAGGTCACGGTTTAGTTCGTCGTAATATTCGAATTTAAGTTTCACACCTTTTCCCTGATTGTGAAAAGCGGACTTGAAATTGTCGGCGAAAAGTCCCAAGCAACGTTCCCAGTGAGTACTCAATCCTCTCTCCTGAGGAAGAACTACAGCAACGGTGTATTCTTCCCACTCTTTGTTTTCATTGTCGGGAGCCGGATTGTCGTCGCTGCAAGATGTGAGGATTGTGACAATGAGGAGAAATAATATGTACGCGATTTTCTTCATAATATTTCTTGTTCCTTGTTTATAGCCTCAAATCGGTGAGATTCCACGGTGTTGCGAAATGCTGATTCGTATGCAGGGGCGAGTACCCAGTCTATGTAGCCGCTCTTGAGGTCGTAAACTCTTGAGGCGGGAAGATTTTTTGTGGCGAGCCATTCCGAGAGGTATTTGTAAATGAGCTTGTCTATGTGCTTGATGACGCAACCGGTGATGCGGTTTGAGAGTGCGGACTGGTCTGTGTCCATTCCTGCGAGTAGCGGACAGATGTCAAACTCTCTGGAATAGCGGTAGATGCCGGAATTGGAACCTCCTGCCACTGGGAAGATGAACCCATAGTTTGCAGCCCATTCGTCCATCTTCTGATATGCCAAGGTAGCGGAAATATACCCTGTCCAGTCTTCCGCAAGGTATTCCACTGTACATTTTCTGCCGAAACCTGCACGGAAACCGTCGCAAGCTAAAGCAATGGGATCGTCTGTGGGGTTTGCGAGTACCACAAGTGCATTTCTGTTACCACACGCTTCGGCTGCCGTGATGCCTGCGAGGTATGAAGCACCGTACTCGCATATCTGAAATGATGATACACCTTCGCAAAACTTTTTACGGCTCTCAAAAACGAGTACTCGCTTGTTTGGCTGCAGTGTTATGTCTGTCAGTCCTTGTGTCACCAGTTCATCGTAGTCGCTGCTGGCAAAAACAAACAGTGCCGGGATGTTGTTACCGGGACGCCCCACCCAGTCTGTGAAGATTTTTTCAGATTCTTTAAATTCGTCCGGAGAATACATGAAAATATCAACGTCCGGATTCTCTTTTTTAAATTGTTGCACGCCTTCCAGTATGCAGTCGTTGTAACTCATATCACCCAAACCACCGGGAGAAAACAAAAATACTATCTGCGGGGTTACCTCCGGAAGATTTGTTCCGTCTTCCTCTGAACATGACAATAGAAATACCGGCAAAAAGAGCAACAGTATCACTTTTGTGAGTGTTTCGGTGAAAGAGCGGTTCATATTTAGAGCTTGTATTTGTATTTTATATCATACCTTGTTCCACTGCCACGCAGACACGCTCTATTATAGCATCTTTGCGGTCTTTTTCCGGGTGATATTCGCCTTTGAGGCTTACGCCGAAGAGTTTGCCGAAAGCTTGCCAGAAACTTGCTCGGAATGAGCCTAAAAAGGCTTTCAGAATATTGTAGCTGGACTGGTTTGTCTCTCTCTGAATGAGTTTTACGAGCATTTTTGCCTGATTTTTGGAAAATTTCTTCAGTGTGGGTTTGTATTGGTTGAAAACTTCTTTTTCCATTTGCTTGATGTGCCGCTCTCGTTCTTTTTGGTTTGGAAGCGTTTCTATGTACTCGTAAGTCTCTTTGAGTGTGGCACATATCAGTTTGGCGTATGGCAGGGTGAGTTTTACGTCACGAACGGTACGCCAGTAAAATTGCTCTTCTTTTTTGTTTTTGAATTTCATAGGAGGAAACACTGTGATTTCGTTCATCACGAGAACGAGCACAGTGTCGCCTTCTTCCGTTATTTTATGATATTTTTTGCGATAAACGTCTTGCTGCCCGGAGCCTGCAGATATCATTTCCTCGCTGCCTTGTGCTGCGGTGGCGGTGCGGCAAAGCATGAGAAAAAACAGCATTATTTTGGCTCTAAGGGCTTTATTCATAATGGATTATTAAAGGATTACGTTTATTCTTCCTTTTTTACCGGGGGATAGTCGATAGTGTAGTGCAGACCGCGAGATTCTTTGCGTTCTTTTGCTTGCCTCATGATGAGATAGCCCACATTTATTATATTACGCAGTTCGCAGATTTCTCGTGAAGCCTTGGAGCATTTGAAGAGTTTTTCCGTTTCCTCGTAGAGAATGTCAAGTCGGTTCCATGCACGGTCTAGTCGCAAGTTACTGCGTACAATACCAACGTATGTACCCATAATTTGGTTCACTTCTTTTATGCTCTGAGTGATAAGCACCATTTCTTCCGGGTGACGTGTTCCCTCGTCGTTCCATTCCGGTACGTCTTCGCGGAATGAATAGTGGCAGATGTTTTCTTTTGCGTGACGTGCAGCCGCTTCTGCATATACCACTGCCTCAATGAGCGAGTTTGATGCCAAGCGGTTACCGCCATGGAGACCTGTGCAAGAACATTCACCCACGGCGTAAAGTCTGCTGATAGAGGATTCACCGTTGTAATCCACTTTAATTCCACCGCAGAGGTAGTGTGCAGCGGGTGCAACAGGGATGTAATCTTTGGTGATATCAATACCTATCGAGAGGCAGTGCTGGTAGATATTCGGGAAGTGATGTTTTGTTTCTTCGGGGTCTTTGTGAGTGACGTCAAGATAGACGTGGTCGTCGCCATATTGCTTCATTTCGCTGTCTATGGCACGTGCCACGATGTCTCGCGGAGCAAGCGACAGGCGAGGGTCGTACTTGTGCATAAATTCCTCGCCGCGGAGGTTTCTCAGCACGGCACCGTAGCCACGCATGGCTTCCGTGATAAGAAACGACGGGCGGTCGCCGGGGTGGAAAAGAGCTGTGGGGTGGAACTGGATAAATTCCATGTCTTTCACTTCGCCTTTTGCACGATACACCATTGCTATGCCGTCGCCTGTAGCCACAAGCGGATTTGTTGTTGTCTGATACACGGCACCTACGCCGCCAGTTGCCATAAGTGTTACTTTTGCAAGAAACGTATCCACTCTTCCTGCATTTTGGTCCAGAACGTAAGCACCGTAGCATGTGATGTCCGGTGTGCGGCGTGTTACGATTTTTCCCAGGTGGTGCTGAGTGATTATTTCTATAGCAAAATGGTTTTCAAAGATGTCTATGTTCTCATTTTTGCGAACAGCCTCAATTAGTGATTCCTGGATTTCAAAACCGGTGTTGTCGGCATGGTGGAGTATGCGAAATTCCGAGTGACCGCCTTCGCGGTGAAGGTCAAATTCACCGTCTTCGCGTTTGTCAAAATCCACACCCCAGCCTATAAGTTCTTTTATCTGCTCCGGAGCGCCGGTGACTACTTTTCGCACAGCCATAGGGTCGCTTAGCCAGTCGCCAGCCACCATAGTGTCGTGGATATGCTTTTCAAAATCGTCAACGGCGAGGTTTGTTACGGAAGCCACACCTCCTTGTGCCAGTGCGGTGTTTGCTTCTTCAAGGCTACTTTTGCAAATTAGTGCAACTTTGCCTGTTTTTGCCACTTTCAGTGCAAAACTCATTCCGGCAATACCGGAACCTATCACCAAATAGTCGTATCTGTATATCATTTTGAGCTATGTTTAGTGTCTGTGTTGTATATATAATAATGTGACGCAAAAGTAATAAAAATTGTGGCACGGTGAATCATTTGCCTGATTTTTTTATAATCTCTTTTCGCACCACAGTCTGAATACCGGATCCGTGATATAGACTTTACGTCCTTTTAGCTCTATTAAATCTTTGTCTGTCAGTGCTTCTTTGAGGCGAACAATGTTAGATGCACTACCAAGGTTATAATCCTTTCTTACACTGCTTTCTCCAAAACCATCGTGATGCCCGTCCACAATACATCGTAGAAAGTTGAGCTGGTAAGCGGAAAGTGATTCTGTCTGTTGCAAAAAAAGTTGTTCCTGAGTGTCCAGGAGGTTTTTAACACCAAGATTAAATACCCGTTCAGTCACGGTGTCACCTTCATCTATTAGTGAAAAAATTATCCACGATAGTTGCTGGACGTATGAAGAGTGATTTTCTACAACCTTACAAATATCGGTAGCAAATTCTTCCGAGATAGTGCGGTTGCGGTCCTTAAAGTGAGAGATAATGTATTCAGTCCAGATGTTTGTTGGAATCAGTTCCAAAAACATAAAGTCGCCAAATTGGTAGAGTGGCATATTGCGTTTTTGGAAAAATTTTATCATAGTATGTTTTTTGCTGCCGAAGAGGCAATATGACACCATATTCTGATGTAGCCATACACTGCGTAGTCTTTTTAGAATTGATATAGTGTCCGGCATTTCGCCGATTTGTTGAAATTCGTCAATACAAACTACTATTCTCTTGCCTTTTTTCTCTGCGATGGTTTCAGCGAGCTCTAATACGTCTTCCGGAGAGTGTGTTGACGGTGTGATGCCCAGACTGATGGAAAATTCACTGTTTGGCTCCGGACTGACGCTGATTTTAGGTGTAAGACGGACAATAAAATCTTTTATATTTTCCATCCATTGCTCGGTTTTCCCTGAGGTCTGTTTAATGAGCTCTTCGGATAGACAGTTGTAAAAGTCATATTCGGTTTTGCATTTGAAAATATCAATAAACACTGTAATCACGTCATCGCTGTTTATCTCTCTGCATACTTTTTTTACTAAAGACGTTTTGCCCCAGCGTCGTGGCGAAATCAGGATTGTGTTTATTCCTTCTTCAAAATTCATTTTCAAATGACGGAGTTCTTTTTCTCGACCTATAAAATTGTAATCCGATACGGAAACTCCAAATACGAAACTCTGATTTTTTATCTTTTTTTCCGGCATAACTTGTTCTTTTTGCTGCAAAAATAAGCAAAATTCACAAAATTCACAACTTTGTGAAACACAACTTTGTGAATTATGTATGTTTCTTCTTTGGAAATGGGAGTGAATCGTAGAGAGTGGAGATTACTTTTTGTGCTTTTTTTCTCTGCAAAATAAAGAAAAAGCATAGAAATATGAAAAATATTATTATATAATAATGTGTATTTTCAAGGGCAGGGCAGGAAAAAAATGGTGCCGTAAAAGTGTGGAAAGGGCGGAAAAGGCAAAAATATGTTTTATAACATATTTTTTATTTTGCGTAAAGTACTGAATGATAGCGAGAAGAGGTGAAGAATCCAAATAGAAACGCAACGTTTTTCATGTTAATATTATGAAAAACA
>JBJECR010000106.1:0-37947 GCA_051871275.1 Muribaculaceae bacterium
TGAATCTACATAATTTAGACCTCAATAACGTTGCACTTCGTTTTGGAATCTACACCGTGCTCATTTTTGTGCAGTTGAGAGGGGCAAAAAGTTTCCAATTTGTGCAGTGTAGAGGGGTAAAAAGTTTCCTATTTGTGCAGTTGAGAGAGGCAATAAGTTTCCTATTTGTGCAGTTGAAAGCACTAAAATTTTCCATTTTGTGCAGTGAAAAATGTGCAAATACTTGATTTTCAAAAAATAAAGTATTATATTTGCAACAGAAAAATAAAAACAGAAAAATCACTATGGATTTATACAGAATATTATCCAACCAAAAGGAAGAAATAGAAAGCCTGGACACTTCAGATTTGATAACCAGAGAAGAAGAGAAAGAAGTAAATCTGAAAAGCAAATTGGCACAAGTAGTAATAGGCGTAAGACGTAGCGGAAAATCCACGTTGTGCCAGAAAGTTCTGCTTGAGAGCGGAGTCAATTTTGCGTACGTAAACTTTGATGACGAAAAGCTCTCTGATTTACAGAAAGATGAGTTAGATGACGTAATGGAAAATCTATACAGAATCTATGGTGATTTCACGCATTTGCTTTTAGATGAGATACAAAACATCAAAGGGTGGGAATTTTTTGTAAATCGATTGCTGCGGCAGGGTGTAAAATTAGTAGTGACAGAAAGTAACGCCAATCTACTTAGCAGCGAGCTAACTACGCACCTTACAGGAAGATACAATCAGATTACTCTATATCCGTTTTCATTTTCCGAGTACTGCCTGGTGAACAAGACAGACGTAAAATCACAATCGACAAAGGCAATAGCCCTACGTCTCAGGTGTTTGGATAAATACCTTATGAACGGAGGTTTTCCTGAAACGATTTTCGAGCCTGACAGCCGCAAATATGCAAAAAATCTGATAGATGCGATTGTAAACAAAGACATTTGCAAAAGATACAATGTGAAATACGGTGCAACCCTGATGCAAATGGCAAACGGACTTCTTGACAGGTATTGCCAAGAGGTGACTTATTCCTCTTTGACGGAAATGTTTGATATAAAATCCGTTCACACCACCAAAAGCTATATGACATACCTGTGCAATGCTTTTTTACTCTGCAATATACCCAAATTTTCCTATAAAAGTATAGAAAGACAATCATTCAGAAAATGCTATGCTATAGACAATTCTTTTATCGCAGGGCACAACGATACAATCTCTACCGAAAGCTATGGTTGGCGACTTGAAAACGCTGTGGCAATAGAACTCTGCAGACGTGCAAGCAAAAAACTGATGAATGTTTATTACATAAAAGTGAATAAAGAATACGAAATAGACTTTGCAGTAGTTGACAGAGGACACATAAAAGAATTAGTGCAAGTGACTTACAACTTTGACAATCCCTCCACAAAACAATATAACAGAGAAGTTCTCGGACTAATAAAAGCTGCTAAAAAATTTGACTGCAACAATCTCACACTTGTATATATGGGTAGCACTAACAAAGAAATCACAATAGATGGCTTTACAGTGCATCAAATATCTGCAATAGACTGGTTTTTAAGGGAACAGGCTCTTATTCATATCTGATTGTGGCGGCGGGAGAAATGCGGCTTACAATCATAGATGGGAGGATGAGGACAAGCCAGGCGGCAAAAATGGCGGAGAGATTGAGCAGAAAAAAGTTTGTAAGACTCAAATCTACAGGCACATAGTTCAAATAATAGGAATCAGGGTCAAGGGGAATGAGGTGGAATTTGTCTTGAAGGAAGATAACGAGAAGTCCGGCGGCATTACCTGCAAGAAGTCCTATTGCTACTATCCTCAGAGCCAGGAATATAAAGATACGACTGATAAAAGAATTTGTGGCACCGAGCGACTTCAGTACGCCAATCATTCTCACCCTTTCCAGCACTAAAATAAAGAGCGAAGCCACAAGAGTGAACGCTGCCACAAGACTCATAAGGATTATAATCACCACCACATTTGTATCCAGCAAATCCAGCCAACCGAAGTATGCCGCTCCGGTGCGTAACACGCTGTCCACCTGATAAATATCGCTTACTCTTTGTTCATAAAAAGCCTCCGCGAGCGATACCTGCAGCGACTCCGAAAGAGGCTGAACGGCATCAAAATCCAGTCCCGTGATATTAACTTTTTCCGCTTTATTTTCCGCAATACCATAAACGGAACGCAAAAGGGGCAACGAGCAAAAAGCCACTCGCTTGTCACGTTCTCCGAAAGAAGTGTCGTAAATAGCGGAAACGGTGAGTCTGCGAGTTTTCACGCCACCGTTTATAAAAAAATGTGCAAAAATTCGGTCACCGGTATTCAAGTTCAGTCGTTTTGCCACAAGCGATGACACCACGAGGGAATTATCGTCCGAGAGGAGAGTATTACTGCCCTGAATGACATAATCCGCGATGTAATTACGGAGAGTGTTATCATCTGCAACGAGCTGAAGCCCAAGGTAATCCTCATCTGTTTTCAGCAGCGAGGTACAAGTGATGGCAGGCGACAAAACAGCATTTTCCGGCAGTGACGACTTGATAACGGCACAGAGCGAATCGGAATAATCCAGAAAAAGAGTATCCGCAGGATTTGTGACATATCGAGCCACGGAAATCTGGGAGTCAAAACCCATAACTTTCTGTTTCACTTGATTTTGAAAGCCTTTCACCACAGCAAGAGTGAGGAGCATCACAGCCACGGACACGGCAATGCCAGCAACTGCCACAGTCACACCCGGCGACTGCCGTCTGCCCTTCCCTTCCGGGTTCAGACGCAGCCTGTTTGCTATTTTAAGAGCCAGATTCATAAAAAAGTTTCAAAAATAACGTTGCAAAGTTACGCAAAAAGTCGTGGAAAGTGTGTAAATTTGCAGAAAACAAGTAAAAAATAATTTATTGACTATACCACAATGAGCATCATCAGTTATAGCAACGTTGAGATTTTACGCAAAGAATTAGTGGTGCTGAAGCACGTCACAGTAACCGTAAATCCGGGTGAGTTTATATATCTAATAGGACGAGTTGGCAGCGGCAAAAGTAGCCTGATGAAATCCATGTATGCGGAAATACCTGTTTTTACAGGTCAGGCAAACGTGCTTGGCTATGACCTTGTGGGGATAGACAAAAAAGATATACCCTTTCTGCGCCGCAAGATAGGGATTGTGTTTCAAGACTTCCAGTTGCTCACAGACAGAAACGTCTATGACAATCTCCGCTTTGTGCTTGAAGCAACAGGCTGGAAAGACAGCGGCGAGATGGACAAGCGAATAGAAGAGGTGCTGACGCAAGTGGGAATGTTGAACAAGTCATACAAAATGCCTCACGAGTTGTCCGGAGGCGAGCAGCAGCGAATAGTGATAGCACGAGCACTGCTGAACAAGCCGCAACTTATCCTTGCCGACGAGCCAACGGGAAACCTTGACCCCGAGACGGGAGAGCAAATAGTGGCAAATCTGCAAAAAATTGCAGCGGAAGGCACCGCCGTGATTATGGCAACGCACAATCTCCAACTCGTAGAGCAATTCCCTGCCCGAGTGATAGCCTGCACAAACAAGCAGGTGCAGAATGTGGAGATTTGAGATTTGGGAGTGATGGGAATGATGAGAGTGATGGGAAAATTGGGCTAATTAGACTAATCCGGCAATTTTGGCTAATCCGGCTAATCTGAAAGTTATTTTCAATTTTTTGCTGATTTTACTTAAAAAAATAGTGGATTTGCAGAATTTTATTAAAATTTTATAAAATTTGCACACATTTATATTAAACTTTTTATTATATTTGCTTGATTTTTCTAAAAAAAACAACCAAAAAAACTTTCGGTTGAAAGATTACCGAAGAAAAAATAACCTAAAACATATCATACTTATTAGATGAAAACAAAATGTTTAATATCTATTTTGCTTTTTTCATGCTCCGCAGTCACGCTGAATGCAAGTGACGACTACTATGAAACGGCAATTTTGGGCTATGTGAAAAATCCGATAGAGACAAAAATCGGAATTGTTGCCACAAACAGTCATAATTCAGAGCTGTTTACGATTAAAGACGGAGTTAAATCCACTATCTTAAAAAGCAGAAACTGCGGACTTTACACCAATCTGAACAAGGAGAAAAATATCATCGGCTACAAGAGTTTTAACGATGATATGATGCAGGCACCGGCACTGCTGAATCTTGAGACAGGCGAAATCACTCTGCTTGAAGCCTACACCAAACAGTGCGGACAGGTGTCATTTGCAGATGACGGCACAATGGCTTACACTATGGGCAACTGCCTCGTTATCCGCAAAGGTGACAGCCGCAAATATTTTGACCTGGGAATATACGTAAACATCGTGAATATCTCGCCCGACGCTACTCGCGTGGCATACTCCACGCTGGAGGGTAAAAACTTTATTCTGGACTTGCTCACAGGAAATAAAGAAGATATAAACCTCGGTGAAACAGAGGCTTACAATCCTCTTTGGGCACCGGACAACAGTAAGATTGCATTTGAAAAGGTAAATGCAACGCTCGACGTTTACAATCTCTCCACAAAAAAAGTGCACTCTCTGGGCAATGCGGAATCCGCAAAATGGCTTGATGCTGAAAACCTTGTGTTTTCCTGCAACAAGTACGCCGGAACTCTCAGCAGAACACAGGCTTCGTCTGTGGTACGCACAAAGTTTGACGGCAGCAACAGGAAAGTGCTGATAGCAGAAACGGAAGACCTGCCGGGCGACGTTTCACTCACCTCAAGCGGTGATATCCTTGTATGCTACGAAAAGGGAGCAAAAAGAGGCGTTGACAAAATTTCTACAAGAGCCTCCGTTTCCGCCACACAGCTTTTCCGAATAAGCGAAGATGAGATTTTCGGCGAAGGCAATGCGGAAGTATTACCTATTTCCAAAGGGCTAACACGTCCGGACTTCGGCAGCGAACCGTCTGCACCACGCCTTAAAGCAATCGGCGGCAATGAGATACCATACATGAACCAATACTACGACTGCGTTTCAGACTACAACGACTGTACATCCTACGGTGCCGTTTGCTGTGCTTCCACCTCCGCATGTATGAACCTGGGCTATTACGGACTTTTAGACCCGTACCCACTCACATCTCGCTACACCGGAGGAACTATTTATTACTCATACTATATAGGACGTGACTACACCTCACCAATCACGGGCTACACATTCAGCCTTCGTGTTGCGGACAATGGCTGCTACAACATCGGCGGTGCACACGGATATATGTGGTACAACGATGCAGGACCGGTGGAAAAAATGCCGAGTTTCTACACAAACAACGGTATGACAAGCAGTTACACTTCAAGTTCATACAGCACCTTCGTAAGCGAATCCTCAGCCGGTCGCCCATACACCATCTGCTTGGAGAATGGCACCAAAGGACACGTCGTACTCGGTTTCCGTGCAAGTGCCATCAGTGACTACACAGGCTATATTTACGACGGGTACTACGGCTCATTCGTATGCCATGACCCGTACGGCAACTATAACTATACATATTACGATTACTCTAACGACTACAGCCTCTATTATGGCAACCATGCCACCTACGACTGGGTTGGTTACAACAACGGCTACGCAAACATAGGCGACTTCTTCTGGGGAATCGTAGCCATTCCGCCTGCGGACACAAAATCACTCACGGTGTCACACGCAAACATCACGATGAGCACCACACAGGGCAATGCGGAATCCGTATATTTCACCGTTACGGGCAAGAGCCTGACGGAAAATATCACCATTTCGAGTTCAAACACAAATGCTTTCACAGTTACACCCACATCACTCACCTCTACAGGCGGCAACGTGTGGATTACACTGAAAGAAGGACTTGACGTGGGTACTTACAGCACCACAATCACGGTTTCTTCAAGCGGCAAAACGGAAAACATAAGCGTGACAGGCTACGTGAAAGAGCCACCACTGGAAATCACGGAAAAATGGAACTTCTCCGACTACAACGGCACTCGCACCGCTAAAGAATGGAATGCCGGCAGCATACGAAATTTCTGCTACAACGAGGGCAAACTCTACTGCGTCTATGACTGCGACAAAATCATCGTGCTCAATGCACAGTCCGGAGAATACATAGGCGAACTACCTATCACAGAATACATTACAGGCGGCACATTCCGTTTCTGCGATGTGAAATACATAGACGGTCACATCGTTGCCTGCAACCTTGCACTTGCATCTAAAGGCGAAGAATTTCGCGTATATGCATGGGACAGCGATAATGAAGCGCCATACGTTCTTTACACCACTCCAAACTACAATGGCGCCACTCGTATAGGCGACTGTATGGAAGTTTCCGGAACGTGGGACAACCTTACGCTCACTTTTGCCAATGACAACGGAAGTGCCACCATTATAACGGATTACGTAAAAGACGAGGTGGATAACTGGACAGTAAATACCACCTACTACACCTCCGACGGCAGCACATATTTCCCAATTGGCAACTGTGCCCGAGCACATCCATTCCCGGGCGGCTACTGGATAGACGGATCCGCACAGTATTCCGGCTGGGCATACAACGATAGCAGCACCGGAAACGTGATAAATTCATACCTTTACAACACAGGTATGATATGGGGTTCCGTACACCGCGTATTTATGTGGGGCACAACAAAATACTGTGTAAACCTTGTGTTTAACAACATTGACAGCAGCACCGCACAGACGGATTACTATAAGGGCGGACGTGCAAGGCTGAGTATCGTAAAAGCCGGAGACTACTTGGATGCCGAGATAGTTGGTGATTATCCTGCGAGCGGCTTGAGCAATACAAGTCAAAACGGAAATGCAACAGGCGACGTGATAGTGAACACCGACAATCAAACCTACGTTGAAATGTGGGTATGCTCCACAAATCAAGGTATGGCGTACTATACATACGGCACACCTCCAAAACACGACGAGCTGGGTGTAGGCAGCATCAATGCGGACAACAACTGCAGCATTTGGCTTGAAGGCTCGCAGCTTAAAGTAACCGGAGCAAACGTAAAAACGATAATTGTATATACTGTATCCGGTATTGAGATAGCACGTGCATCAGGCAATGCCGTCACGCTTCCCAACCCGACATTAGGCGTTTACCTTGCCAAAATCATCACTGCGGACGGCAATGTGATTGTTAAAAAGGTAGTAAAATAAGTAATTACAATATGCCAAAGAGGTTGCCGCAAACAGTGGCAACCTCTTTTTTGACATTTGTTTTGAAAGAGACCACAAGATTAGTCCATCTCAATAATAACGGATTTTTCCAATATAGCTTCAAGAGAAACACCATTTATTGATAAATGAGACCAAATTTCAGACGGATTCTCAAAAATCTGCAAGAGTTCGCCTTCAGAGGCGGTTGTTGGACCTAAATCAGAGTCTGCTTTGGTTAGTTCGCACTTTCCATCCCAGTTTGGATTAGGTTTGATTCGAAGAAATTCCACCGGTGTTTTTTCCGTTTTTATAGCATAGAAATTTCTATCTTCTAACCAATAGAACAAGATATTAAGACCAACATCTTCAACAAAGTATCGGAAAATATACTCTGAATAGTCAGACCTTGCATCCTTTCTAGATGCTTCGTTCCAGCCTAAATCATCTTCATAGAGATTGCGGTCACCATTGTTCCCAACTCTCCAAAAATTTTTAATTAAATTATTTTTGTTCATAATATCATCATTTATTTTAATTTAATATTAGGACAAAATGCTTTTAAAATAGGACCATACTTTTTCATTTCAGCAATACTCATACATCGAGCATTATCACTTAAACGAATAAATGAGCCTTTGGATTCTTCCTTCCAAACTTGAACATGAACTCTTCCGACTTCAAAGACTCTATTAGAGTCACGGTTTTTATGATTATGACTCCAGTCAAAATCTAAATATTTTTTGTTTCCTACATAAACACGAGCCTGACACACTCCATTTTTGTTTTTTCTAAAATACACATCAGACGTATTAGAATAATACGGCAAATTGGTATGAGTGTCTTTATCTCCAATTTTCTTAATCAAAGTCCCTTTAACGCCATTTACAATTTTTGATGGCATTAACTCCTCGTATTCCGAGCGACGACCTTTTTCGTCCCGCGAAAAGAAATTTACACCAATTCCCATTATCTTCTAATTAAGTCATAATTACGATTATAATTCACATAAGCATAGTCGTTTTCCCTTAGCCAATCAAGCAACGTAAGATTACGGTCTATATAGCCCAAATTTTTAAGGTTCAAAGATAGTGCTTCCGACAGATTCATAACATGAACCTCAAATTCACCATCACTGTCAATCTTATGGCCTAATATATATTCATCATAGTAAACTCTTACAAGATATATCTCATCAGGATTCTCATACTCCGAAATCAAAAGGTCGTTCAGACTTGACAATTCGTATTCTTGCTTATATTGTATATTTTTGAAAAAATTATGTTCATTATCAGAAACGTAATTTCCTACCATTTTTTCAAATAGAGCCTTGTCCTCAGGCCACAGTTTATGAATATTATTTTCCATATTTATTAATTGTTCTTAAATTAGTAGAAATATAATCAGGAATAAACTGAAGAGGCGTAGTAACACCTCCAACTTCAGTTTCTTTACCATATATCAAAATCTTAATAGGTCTCTTTTCAGATTCAAGTCGTCTAATTCCATAACACCACATATTATAAGCATTTGAATTCTTTTGATTACCCATTCCGCTAACGGCAATTACACTATACATTGGTAAACCGTCAAAACAATATTCAAAAGAATTTAAGTTGCCCCAACTAGCTGTAGGAATTACATTATAACCACATAATTGCCAATAAGCTCCAACGAATCTAGTGCGAAATACGTTTTGACGATTATAAAAATCCGTAGGAAAATCTCTCCACATTGATAAGTCCGGAGTAAACACGTATTCGTAATTACTAATTGAATAAGTAGTATGCTCAAGATTAGCCCACACAGCATTCCTAAATTGAAAATCATGCAAGAAAAAATGCAGTGCTTTGCCTTCTCCACTAAACTTATTTCTATGTGTATATGGGACACATTCAAAATCAGTACTACTTGTATATGCTTTAACTATAGGAATTCCTTTAGGCGTAAATTCCATACCTTGAATTAAATGCATATTGTCGTAAATTTGTTTATTTCTATTTCGTAAAGGCACTTTATCCCATTTTAAGTATCTGCCTCTACTATTGTGCTCGATAAGGTATAAATCCTTATCTGAAAAGAGAGAATTGCAATTGTTACTCATCTTTTAAATATTTTTTATTGCGGTTCCTTAGTCCGCTTTGTTAATAATAAACACACGTGGAAAAACTAAACACAAGTAAATTAATCCACAGAAAAATGAGCGTTTTTGCAATTATTCACTTTATTTATTACAGATTTTTGTGTAAATTTGTAATAAAGTAAAGCAACTAACGCGTCCCTGTTTTTGAAGGCGTATAATCCTAAAAAAACGTTTGAAAATTAGGACTTTACTCTTGCCTCACACGCCCGACCAAAGTAGTGTGAGGCTTTTTTGCCCTTTGATTTTTACTTCATAATTTATCATTTTTAAAATTCTACATTCTCGTTTGCATCTCTTAAGTTCATCTTGTAAACTTCTCCACCAAGTTCAGAATCAAGCTGGGAGTTTCTTATAAGGTCAAAAATAAATAAATTATTTTTGGACTTATAATCATAGTTGAGTTCATTGAATAAAGCAGCTGTATTAATGCTGTAGTACCCGCTAGACACAGCTAACTTAAACGCATCTTCATTAAATACCTCCAAGACAACCATATACAAATCCTTTTCGTTGTCACCCAAAAAGAATTTCACATATTGCCTTTCATCAAAACGAAGTATATCACTCGTAGTCTTAGGGAATCCAAGTTTTCCTGTAGCTTGGATTGTGGCTTTGAGTTTTACTCCGTATCTCTTGACGCTTAGTAACCTCATAATTTTATTTTTTTTAATTTTATAGTGCAAATGTATATCCAATTTTTATATCTTGCAAATAATTTGCGTGGAAATTTTCAACATATTTAAATATTTTCTTTCTAAAACGAATAATATTTTCATTTTTACACCCTTTTCTTCCCTTGTGTTATATATATTATATATAATACAAGGGAAGAATTTTTAGCAAACTGAATTAAAATATTTGGTAGAATTCAAGTTTGCCATGCTAATTAATTGACACCACTTATCTTTTTGTCAATCATTTATTATTACAACTGCTAAAAATCCAAAAATAATGTGTAACTTTGCAGAGATAAAATGAAAGGCGAAAAATATCAAAATTCATAATATATTATGGCAAAAAAAGCATTATTAATGATTCTTGACGGGTGGGGCATAGGCAACCACTCAAAAAGCGACGTAATCTCCGTAACGCCAACACCTTACTGGGATTATCTTCTCCAAAACTATCCACATTCACAGCTCCAGGCAAGCGGTGAAAACGTAGGTTTGCCTGACGGACAAATGGGCAACTCCGAAGTGGGTCACCTCAATATCGGTGCAGGACGAGTTTTGTACCAAGACCTCGTAAAGATAAACAAAGCCGTGAAAGACGGTTCTATTCTCCAAAATCCGGAAATCATCCGTGCATTCTCATACGCAAAAGAAAGCGGCAAGGCAATCCACTTTATGGGTCTAACCTCCGACGGCGGTGTTCACTCTTCTTTTGACCACCTTTTTGCACTCTGCGACATAGCAAAAGAATATGGACTCAAAGACGTGTTTATCCACTGCTTTATGGACGGACGTGACACAGACCCGCGTAGCGGAAAAGGATTTATAGAACGCCTTGACGAACACTGCAAGAAATCCGCCGGAACAATCGCTTCCATTATCGGACGTTTCTACGCTATGGACCGCGACAAACGTTGGGACAGAATAAAAGTGGCATACGACCTTCTCGTGAACGGTCTCGGCAAACAGTCGGCAGACATGGTGGCAGCTATGCAGGAAAGCTATGATGAAGACGTTACGGACGAATTTATCAAACCTATCAACAATTCCACTGTTGACGGCACAATCAAGCCTGGCGATGCCGTAATCTTCTTCAACTATCGCAACGACCGTGCAAAAGAAATCACAATCGTGCTCACACAGCAAGATATGGAAGAACAAGGCATGAAAACTCTGCCGGGTCTCCAATATTTCTGCATGACACCATACGACTCTTCATTCCAAGGTCTTCACATCCTCTTTGACAAAGAAAACGTGAACAACACCCTTGGCGAATACCTTTCTTCACTGGGCAAACGCCAGCTCCACATTGCGGAAACCGAAAAATACGCTCACGTGACATTCTTCTTCAACGGCGGACGTGAAACGCCATACGAAGGTGAAGACCGCATCCTCGTACCGTCACCGAAAGTGGCAACTTACGACCTGAAGCCGGAAATGAGCGCTTACGAAGTGAAAGACAAACTCGTGGCAGCAATCAAGGAAGACAAGTACGACTTTATCGTGGTGAACTATGCAAACGGTGATATGGTGGGTCACACAGGTATTTACGAAGCTATCGAAAAAGCAGTAAAAACCATTGACCAATGCGTAAATGAAACCGTAGAGGCAGCAAAAGCAACAGGCTACGAAGTGATAATCATTGCAGACCACGGAAATGCAGACAATGCTCTGAATGAAGACGGCACTCCAAACACCGCTCACTCACTCAACCCCGTGCCGTGTGTATATGTGACCGAAAACAAGTCTGCAAAAGTGGCAGACGGTATTCTCGCCGATGTTGCACCTACCCTTCTCCACATTATGGGTATTCCTCAGCCGGCAGAAATGACAGGCAAAGACCTCATCTCTGAATAAACGTCTATTTTGATATACTACAAATTACCGAAAGCGACGATTTTTCACTTTCGGTAATTTTTTCATAAAAAAAGTCTATTCCTCCCCTATGATTTCAATAAACAATCTGACGGTAGAATTCAGTGCCAAATCACTTTTTGACAATATCAATTACGTCATAAACAAAAAAGACAAAATTGCACTTGTCGGCAAAAACGGAGCAGGCAAATCCACTATGCTCAAGATAATTGCAGGACTGCAACGACCAACGTCCGGCACTGTATCTGTTCCGCAAGACGTGACTATAGGCTACCTTCCGCAGCAAATGAAACTCAGCGACACCACAACGGTGCTGGAAGAAGTGAGCCAGGCTTTTTCACACCTGGACAAGATGCATGCGGAACTGGACAATATGACTAAAGAGCTGCAAGACAGAACAGACTATGAATCAGACTCATATCACCGTCTTATAGACCGCATGACCACACTTACGGAGCGACTCGCAATGGAGGAAAGCGAGAATGCACAGGCGGAAATGGAAAAGACGCTTATAGGGTTGGGCTTTGTACGCGAAGACTTCAACAGGCAGACATCGGAATTCAGCGGTGGCTGGCGTATGCGTATAGAACTGGCGAAACTGCTCCTGCAACACCCTGACGTACTGCTCCTTGACGAGCCTACGAACCACCTTGACATAGAATCTATCCAGTGGCTTGAAAATTTTCTTATCACAAAGGCAAATGCAGTGGTACTCGTGAGCCACGACCGTGCTTTTATAGACAATGTCACAAACCGCACAATAGAAATTTCACTCGGAAAGATTTACGACTACTCCGTAAACTACTCAAAGTACGTAGTGCTGCGACAGGAAAGACTGGAACAGCAGATGCGAGCCTACCAGAATCAGCAAAAGCAAATCCAAGATACAGAGGACTTTATAGAGCGATTCCGATATAAAGCCACGAAAGCGGTACAAGTGCAGAGCAGAATAAAGCAACTTGCAAAAATAGAGCGAATAGAGGTTGACGAAGTGGATACGTCACACCTTAACTTGAAATTTCCACCAGCACCACGCAGCGGCGACTACCCCGTGATAGCCGATGATGTGGCAAAGGCATACGGCGAGCATGTGGTGTTCTCCGGAGTGAATTTCACCATTAAACGCGGTGAAAAAGTGGCGTTTGTGGGGAAAAACGGCGAGGGAAAATCCACACTTGTGAAGTGCATAATGGGCGAAATCCCATTTACGGGCAACCTTAAAATAGGTCACAACGTAAAAATAGGCTATTTTGCTCAAAATCAGGCACAACTGCTTGACGAAGACATCACCGTTTTTGATACTATCGACCGTGTAGCCGTGGGTAACATACGCACCAAAATCCGTGATATCCTGGGAGCATTCATGTTTGGCGGCGAGGCTATAGACAAGAAAGTGAAAGTGCTCTCCGGCGGCGAAAAAACTCGTCTTGCCATGATTCGCCTGCTCCTGGAGCCGGTGAACCTTCTTATCCTCGACGAGCCTACGAACCACCTGGATATGAAAACAAAAGATATCCTCAAGCAAGCCATAAAAGACTTTAACGGCACTGTGATTGTGGTGAGCCACGACCGCGAATTCCTTGACGGACTTGTGGAAAAGGTTTATGAATTCGGCGGCGGAAAAGTGACGGAATGTCTTGGCGGCATCTATGACTTCCTGGAAAAGAAAAAACTTGCATCGCTGCGTGAACTGGAACTCACAAAATCTCCAACTGCAAAGCCGCAACAAGAGAAAAATCAAGATAAACCGACAGAAAAAATTCCGGAATCCCCTACTCTCTCGCCCACAAAAATATCCTACGCAGAGCAGCGAGAAAAAGAGAAAATGCTACGCCGTGCAAAAAAGAAAGTGGCGGATGCAGAGGAAGAAATTTCACGCATAGAGGGCGAGATAGCAGCTATTGAAGCCGATATATCCGCAGGAAATGTCACTCCGGACATTTACGACCGCCATGCCGCAAAAACAAAACAACTTGAAAATGCTATGAGTCTGTGGGAACTCGCTTCCATGGAATACGAAGAACTCGCAGCAAAATGACCTCTGACTATGAAAAAGAAAACGAGCAAAACAAAGGCAAAAAAGGGTTTTTCCACCCGCACAAAGATATTTACGCTTTTAGCAATACTCCTGATTGCCGGAGGCATAGCACTCTTTGCCTATTTCCGCCACACATTTTCCGACTACGGCGAAAGCGGCAAGTGGGTCTATATCACTAAAGATGCGGAAGAACAGGCTATACGCGATTCCATAATGACGCTCGGCGAAACAGCCGGAGAAACCACCATAAGGGTGATAGGAATAATGGGCGACATAAAAGACGTGAAAAGCGGTGCTTACAGGATAGACGAAAAAGACCGCCCGCTGGACATAGCACGCAGAATGCTCCGCGGACACCAAACGCCGGTGAAAGTGACTTTTAACAATATTCGCACCGTGAAGCAACTGGCGGAAAAAGTGTCTAAAAACATGAGTTTCACCTCAGAAGATTTCCTCAATGCCTGCGATACCATTTTGCCCAAACACGGTTTCCGCAAAGAGCAGTTTCCGGCAGCATTCATTCCCGACTCCTACGAATTTTACTGGACAGCAGATGCCCCGAAAGTGGTGAATCGTCTGCTGAAATACCGTAATGATTTCTGGACTGAAGAAAGACGAAACCAAGCGGCACAAGAAGGACTTACGGCAGTAGATGTAGCCACAATAGCGTCTATCGTGGAAGAAGAATCCGCAAAAAAGAGCGAACGCCCCACAATAGCACGGCTTTACATGAATCGCCTGCAAAAAAATATGCTTCTCCAAGCAGATCCTACGGTGAAATTCGCCGTTGGCAACTTTGCACTTAAGCGTATCACTTATCAGCATCTGAAAAAAGTATCGCCATACAATACTTACCTCAACCCCGGGCTTCCACCCGGTCCTATCCGCATACCGGAAAAATCCACACTGGAAGCAGTGCTGACCTGCCAAAAGCACGACTACCTGTATATGTGTGCAAAAGAAGACTTTTCCGGCTATCACAATTTTGCCAAAGACTTAGCCACACACCAATCCAATGCCGCACGATACCAACGTGAACTGAACCGCAGAGGAATAAAGTAATCCGTAAATAAAAAAACGTAATAATACATAAATGAGTAATTCTATGAAAGTTGCAATTATCGGAGCCGGAAATATGGGCGGTTCCATAGCACGTGCTCTTGCCGGCACAGGACAGTACTCTATCACCGTAGCAAATCCTTCACTTCCAAAACTTGAAGCCATTGCTGCAGAATATCCGAGCGTAAAAACCACTACGAACAATATTGAGGCTACCAACGGGGCAGATATAGTAATCCTTGCCGTGAAGCCATGGCTCATTTCAAACGTTTCAGAACAGATAAAACCGAATATAGACTATAAACATACCGCAATAGTATCACTTGCAGGAGGAATGTCGCTTGACACACTTGACGGCATACTGGTGAGTAACAACGAGTTGCCGGCATTATGTCGCGTGATTCCGAACACAGCCCTCTCCACCGGCAAATCCATGACATTTATAGCATCACGCCGAGCAGAAAAAATAATTGCAGACGTGGTGAAAATGTTTGAAGCAATGGGAGAAGTAGCCGTGATAGAAGAAAAACTCATGGACGCTGCCACAGCCCTCACCTCATGCGGCATTGCCTACGTCTATAAATTCGCCCAGGCATGTGTGCAAGCCGGTGTGGAACTTGGTTTTAAGCCCGCAGATGCACTGAAATACGTTTGTGCAACTATGGAAGGTGCCGCAGCCATGCTTTCACAGCCGGGAGCCGCTCCTCAAAGCGAGATAGACAAAGTCACAACCCCCGGCGGCATGACAATAAAAGGCATTAACGAACTGGAACACAGCGGATTCACGTCTGCCGTGATAAATGCGATACTAAAGCCCGTAAAGAAATGAGAAACTACCGCAGAGTCACAATCAAGATAGGTAGCAACGTGCTGACTCGTGCAGACGGCACTCTTGACGTCACCCGAGTGTCCTCCCTTGTGGACCAGGTATGCACGCTCCGCAGCAAAGGCGTGGAAGTGGTGATGATATCATCCGGAGCCGTGGCTTGCGGTCGTTCCGAACTACGCGATATGCCGCTGTCTCAACTTGACAACGTAGATGCACGCCAACTGTTTTCCGCAGTGGGTCAAGTAAAACTCATAAACCGCTATTACGACCTTTTCCGTGACCACGGTATCCACGTGGGACAGGTGCTGACGATGAAAGAGAGTTTTGCCACACGCCGCCACTATCTGAACCAGCGAAATTGCATGATGGTGATGCTCCGAAACGGCATAATACCTATAGTCAACGAAAACGACACCGTGAGCGTGACGGAACTGATGTTTACGGACAATGACGAACTTTCCGGACTTGTAGCTGCAATGCTGGACTGCGATGCACTCATCATTCTGAGCAACATAGACGGCATCTACAACGGCGACCCCAAACAGCCCGGTGCGGAAGTAATCCGCCGCGTTGACCCAGACGTGGATTTGACAAACTATATAATGACGGAACGCTCCGGCTTCGGTCGCGGCGGCATGGTTACGAAGTACCGCATAGCACGCAAAGTGGCAGACGAAGGTATAGCCGTGATTATTGCCAACGGTAAACGTGACAACATTCTGACAGACATCATTTTAAGTGATAGCGAAACACTCTGCACGGAGTTTGCACCTGCCGCAGTGCCGGCTTCAAGTTTCAAACGCTGGATAGCACACAGCGAAGGTTTTGCAAAAGGAGCTATAAAAATAAACGACCGTGCCGTGGAGGCTATCAATTCAGACCATGCTGTTTCCGTTCTCCCGATAGGTGTAACGGAAGTGACAGGCGATTTTGAAAAAGACGACTTGATAAAAGTTCTTGACAGCAACGGCAACCTCGTTGCCATAGGTCGTTCCTCATATTCAGCCGCTGAAGCCCGCGAGGCAGCAGGCAAACATCAGCAGCGACCCATTATCCACTACGATTATCTCTATGTAGAGTAAGAATAACAAAAAATATCTGAAAATGGTAGAAAAACAACTTACAGATGCTCGCCGTGCATCACGTCAGCTTCTAAGTCTTAACGACGACACAATCAAAAATATACTCCTTGAAACAGCGGATGCTCTCGTAGCAGCCACAGACAAAATTCTTGCCGCTAATGCTCTGGACCTTAGCCGCATGGACCCGGCAAACCCGAAATACGACCGTCTGAAACTTACACTGGAACGAATAGCCGGAATAGCAGGCGATATGCGAAATGTTGCCACACTTCCCTCCCCTCGTGTGGAACTTGACAGCCGTGTGCGTCCCAACGGACTCATAATCCGCCGTGTGGCAGTGCCATTCGGTGTAATCGGTGTTATTTATGAGGCACGTCCAAATGTTACGGCAGACGTATTTTCTCTCTGCTTCAAGAGCGGCAATGTATGTGTGCTGAAAGGCGGACATGATGCCGATGACTCTTCCCGTGCTATCATAGACGTTATCCACAGCGTGCTGAGCAACCATAATATAGACCCTGCCGTTGCCACTCTGCTTCCCGCCACCCGTGAAGCGACAGACATTCTGCTCGCGGCTCGCGGCACTGTGGATCTTATCATTCCACGCGGCAGCAGTAACCTTATCAACAGTGTGAGAGAAAAATCGAAAGTACCTGTGATAGAGACAGGTGCGGGCGTGTGCCACTGCTATGTTGACGCTACCGCAGATATAGCCATGGCACGAGACATTGTGAACAATGCCAAAACACGTCGCGTGAGCGTTTGCAATGCACTGGACTGCCTGATTATCAACAGAAAGCTTTTAGGCTCTTTAGCAGACATTTGTAAACCGTTGGCAGCCTCAAATGTTGCTATCCATGCAGATGAACGAGCATTTGCAGCACTCAAAGGCAACTATCCCGATGCACTATTATCACTCGCAGGAGACTCGGATTTCGGTACTGAATTCTTGGGTTACTCAATGGCAATCAAAACCGTCAACAGCCTTGACGAAGCCATTGCACACATAGACAATTACGGTTCCGGACACAGTGAATCCATAGTAACGGCAAGCGAGGAGGCTATGCAACGTTTCACCACGGAAGTAGATGCGGCTTGCGTATATACCAATGCGCCAACGTCTTTCACAGACGGAGCACAGTTTGGTCTCGGTGCAGAAATAGGCATTTCCACGCAGAAGATGCATGCTCGCGGTCCTATGGCACTCGCAGAACTAATGACTTACAAGTGGATTATCACAGGAAACGGGCAAATTCGCCCGTAACGGGAAGAAAATGCGGATAAAAAGCAGTAGGGTGTATCAAAACATAAAACTTGATACACCCTACTAAATTTATATGCTACATCTATTTATGTCGGGTAACGGTGTGAATAATTTTTCCTGTGGAATCTATCATACTGAGTGAAAGAGATTTATTTTTCACAGTAAGCACGGAGAATCCGGCATCACCGCTTGTGAAAACACATCCGGGGTCGTTTTCATTCACTTTTTTTCTTGAAAGCGAGCCACTGCTGTTCACAATATAGTCTATATCAGAGCCGGAGACTTTATAGTGCTGGAAATTGTGAATGTGTCCGCAAATGTACATATCCACATTGTGTCTGCGGAGTATAGAATCTACCTTTTTCTGCATATCCGTTCTCTCGCTATCGTCTTTTGAAGTGAAAGCATAAATGGGGTGATGCCCTACGACAACAGTCCATGTAGCGGTGTCTGCTTTCAGTTCGTTTTCCAGCCAAGACAGTTGTTCTTCCGCATTTTGCTTGCAAGCGTCGGGGTATTTATCCGTTTCCGAGCGATATTTTTCAATAAGCGGCATTGTGTCCAGGAAGATAATTTTGAGTGAAACGCCATCATCGCAGAAAGTTTTGGAATAATAATAGTCTGTCATTCTCCACCTGCGGCTTACTGCAGAATAGCCTGTAACTGCGGCAGTGTTACCGCGGTACTCATGATTTCCACAAATTGGCAACCAAGCAATCATGAGTTCCGGGTGAGTATATATCATTTCGAAGTTAGAAGTCCAAAGAGGGTCTGCCGTACTTTGCACGCCGTCAAAGTGATGAACGTCACCCAAAGCCAAGACAGCCTCCGGTCCTATTTCCTCTGCCATATTGCCCATAAGTTCAGCGATTGGTTTCTGTTCATAATAGCCGTTGCGACCCAAGTCGTTGGCTATTATGAAATCCAAGTCGCCTTTAAGTGTTTTCCACTCGGCATTTTGTGCAGAGGCAAGGCTGAGAAGTGAGATAAAAAGTATTAGTGAGCAAATCCTTTTCATTGCCATAATCATTAGAAGTTAAACTTAACACCGCCATTCACTTTTACGCCATAGTATTCGGCTTGCATAGTGTAATCTTTAGAGCCTTGGTAGTATCGGAGAGGCTGGTTAAGAATGTTGGAGCAGTCCGCATATACCGTAATTTTGTATTTTTTGCCGAAAGTATAGGAAACATTAACGTCCATATAGTTCACAGCATCGTAGTATCTGTCGTAGAAAGTATCTGCACCCATTTCATCAATGAAAGCGGAAGCGAAGTTGTAAGAGAGGCGAGCGTTGAAGCCCCATTTTTCAAAGAAGAGAGAAGCATTTGCAGTGTGTTCCGGAGAGCCCGGCAGACTGAGACCTGTTTCGTTTTCGCGACCCTCGAAATTGAAGTCCGTGATGCGAGAGTGAGTATAAGTGTAAGTACCATAGAATCCTACGCAGCGGAGTGAGGGGTGAATAAAGTCAAAGTTTCTCTGAAAAGCGGCTTCAAGTCCGAAAAGGTTTGCATTACCTGCATTTTTAGGCTGAGTGAGTTTTGTCCAAACAGCACCGGCGTATTCCTTGTTAAATGCCACCTCATCAACGATAAAGCCATCAATACGCTTATAGAAAGCGCCGAAACTTGCAAGACCGATATTTTTGAAGTAATATTCACCATTGATGTCCACATTGTGTGCAGTTGTAGCTTTGAGGTTCGGGTTACCGATTTTTACCTCATTATCAGAGCGACTGATGCTCACACCGGGCACGATAGCGGAATATTTAGGACGAGCGAGTGATTTATTGTAACCTACACGGACAACGAAGTCTCTGTTCACGTTCCACTTAAAGAGAACTGACGGGAGGAGGTTCGTGTAGTTTGAAGTAGCAGGATCCGTAACGGTGACAGTACCTTCCTCATCGTCATAAATACGTCCGGTGTACTTGATATCCGTATTTTCAAGTCGGAGACCTGCAGTAAGGTGCAGAGCATCAGTGAATTTATAGTCAAATCTTGCATATCCTGAAGCAACGGATTCCCTTGCGTCGTAGTTACCTGCAAGTTCTTCCGGCACTTGTTCTTTTTTAAAAGAACCGTCTTCCAGGTTTAAGCTGCCCACGAAAGATTTATCAATGTAAAGTCCTGACTGATACTTGGAAGAAGGCATAAAATTGCTTGTGGTTTGATTCGTGATATTTCCGAAAGCCGCAGCATTAAAAGCATCTTCGTCAATAGGAGTGTACTCGTAGAAATCAATGTCTTTCTTCTTTGTTTTTCTGACGAATTTACCACCGAATTTAAGTCCGAGACGAGATGTGATATTAGTAGAGAAATCTACTCCGGCTTTAAGGTCTTCCTCCACGATATCTTCCTGTTGCTGAGTAAGTTCCTTAAGTGAGAAATCTTCATTAAGTGTAAAAGTAGAGCCCTCTTTCGGAGTAGCGTAAGGTTCGCGAGGATTGCTGAGGTCAATGTCAAACTTTTGTTTTTTGAGCTGATAGTCAAGGTATCTTTCATTAGGTCTTTCCTCCGAAGCTCTTGCGTATCCGGCTTTCCAGTCAATTTTGAAGATGCCAGCCTGATGATTACCGCCGAGTGTGAAATCCATAGTTCTCTGTCGTTCAAGTCGAGCATCACGGATATCGCTGCTACCGGCTTTAGTTTGAATACGAACTGTACCTTTACCGCTTTCGTCAAGGTCTTTGAGTGTCATACGGTAACGGTTTTCCCAGTCGTTACGATTGTTGAAAATACCTTTGAACCAAATTTTGTTTTGTTTATTGAATTTCCAATCAAGAGAGAGGGAATAGCTCTGTCTTTCACGAGTTACATAGTATCGGCGAATTTGGTACTCATTTATATAAGGTGTACCCTCGTCTGTTTTTTCCCATACAAATTCCGTATCGTATGAACCGGAAGGAGCATTAGCGTATGAAGCGGCAACGATAACACCGAGTTTATCGTTAAAATATCTGTCACCGAAAGAAAAACCGAGGTCAAGGCGAGCTTTTTCGCTAACCGGGTTATATCCCGTACCGGCATTAGCACTGATAGTTCTGTGTGTAGGAGATGTTTTTGTAACAAGGTTTATGGAACCGCCGATAGCGTCACCGTCTTGGTCTGCGAGCAAAGTTTTGTTCACTTCAATAGTCTGAATCATATCTGCAGGAATAAGGTCCAGCTGCACATTTCTGATGTCACCTTCAGCGGAAGGAATTCGGCTACCGTTTATCGTTACACTGCTCAAGTCTGCAGACGTACCGCGAACTTGTCCGAAACGAGCTTCGCCCTGGTCGTACTGCACGTTAATACCACTAATACGCTTGAGTGCGTCACCGATGTTTGAATCCGGGAATTTGCCAATCTGGTCTGCGGAAACAACATTTGTGACATTGATATTCCCTTTCTGCATATTCAGGGCACGCTGCTGGTCCGTAAAAACGCCTGTCACCACCACTTCACCGAGGTCCGTGGAAGTGGAAGACATTGTGATATTTCCATCGCTTGTGCCACCGGCTTCCAGTGTAACGGATTTTTGCACAGGAGCAAAACCAATATAAGTTACGCTTAAGGCATGAGTTCCGGGTTTGATGTTTGCGAAAGCGTAGTTTCCGTCAATGTCTGTAACAGCAGTGATTTTTGCTTCATCAAGGACGACGTAAGCTCCGGGAAGCGGATTTTTCTCATCGTCGAGGATTCTACCTTGGATAGTACCCGTAGCAGGCATTGGTTCAGAATGTAAGTAATTGAAAAACAAGAGTGTTGCTAACGAAAAAATTACTTTTTTACTTAAGTCCATACTTTACATGTTTGGTTAATACTGAATTTTTCACTGCAAAGTACGGAGAATAATGTTTCATCTTTGTTTCATAATGGTTCTTTATTTGTTAAATGGGAGGGATGGGAATTATGGGAAGATTGGGAATGATGAGAATGATGAGAATGATGGGAATGATGGGAATTATGGGAAAAGCCCTACGGGCTGATTGGACTAATTGGGCTAATTCTGCTAATTTAGCCGATTTTTAGCAAATTGATAGCAATTTGCAAGTTAATTTCAAACGTAAATTTCATTTTGCAAGTAAATTTCTTGTAAAATTGTTTTTATGTTTCGTAAATTTGTTTTACCTTTGCAAAGTGATATTCAAGTTATAGATAATATAAGGTATAATTAAAAAGGTAAAAAAGATTATGAAAAAACGTTGGTACTTATTTATGGCAGTATTGCTGCTGGTGTGTATTCTCGGAGTTATAATGCCGGAAGGCACAGGAGACTGGGGCACGTTGAGTGCGAGTATAGACCGAGCAGATGTGGCATGGATGATAACCGCCACAATTTTTGTGCTGATGATGACACCGGGACTATCATTTTTCTATGGAGGCATGGTGGGAAAGAAAAATGTGATATCCACCATACTTCAGAGTTTTATAGCAATGGGTATAATCAGTGTGCTATGGGTAGTGGTAGGATTCAGCCTCTCTTTTGGAGATGATATAGGGGGCGTGATAGGCAATCCGGGAACCTTTTTCATGTTTAAGGGCGTAGGAGCGGAAGTAAACGAGTACCTTGCTCCAACAATACCGCTTGCACTGTTTGCACTGTTTCAGATGAAATTTGCAATCATCACGCCGTCGCTCATCACCGGTTCTTTTGCGGAAAGAGTGAGATTTTCCGCATACATGGTTTACATGGTACTATTTTGCATCTTTGTGTATTGTCCGCTGGCACACTGCACATGGCACCCGGACGGACTTTTCCGCCAAATGGGCGTGATAGACTTTGCAGGTGGAATTGTGGTACACGCGTCTTCCGGTGTGGCAGCCCTTGCAGGAGCTATATATTTAGGTCGCCGCAGAAAAACTGAAGGAAGTGAAACTCCGGCAAATATACCATACGTAATTTTGGGTGCGGCAATGCTTTGGCTCGGTTGGTTCGGCTTCAACGCCGGTTCATCACTTGCAGCCGACGGGATAGCGGTGAAAGCATTTTTGAACACAAACACGGCATCAGCCGTAGCAATGCTAGCATGGATATTTTTTGACCGTCTTCACGGCAGAAAGGCATCAGCGATGGGTGCTGCAGTGGGAGCAGTAGTAGGTCTTGTGGCAATCACGCCGAGTGCAGGCTATGTGAGCGTAGGTCAGAGCTTGTTCATCTCCGTAATCACCGTATTTGTTTGCAACACAGCGGTTTATTGGAAAAACAAGTCACGCGTAGATGATGCACTTGATGTCTTTCCCACACACGGTGTAGGCGGTATTGTAGGCACAATTTTCACAGGAGTATTCGTAAACGGTCTTGTGACAGGGCACTGGGACGTATTTGGCGTACACGTACTTGCCGTGGCAATAGTGTTTGCATACTCATTTGTAGTAAGCCTGGGACTCTATTGGGTTACAGACAAGATGATGACAATGCGAGTATCATACCAGAGCGAAAAAATAGGACTGGACATCAGCCAGCACGATGAGCAATACAATTTTGCAGATACGGAATCTGTTGAAATTGAAGAAGAATTGGCAGAAATTCGTCGCAGACTTGATGAGATAGAAAAATAGCTTGCGTAATTTGTCATCAGGCTTGCAAGATACCATATATTCAAAAATTGGCTAAGCACAACTTGGCCAATTTTTGCTTTTATCTATAGCTATGCTTTCTGCAGAAGGTACACAAAGTCCCATTATCAAGACACTTTCACAATCAATATCAGTGGAATATCGTAAAAAAATTACTAAATTTGCAGAATGATACTCGACATTGACAAATATAATGGCATATCCGCTAATGACGAGCAATTCATCAGCGACATTATGGCGATAGTATATACCGCCAAGCAAAAGGCGTATCAAGCCGCCGACCTATATCAAGTTGCAAGCAACTGGCTTGTTGGCAGGCGCATCGTGGAGCAGGAACAACACGGAAATGCTCGTGCAGAATATGGTAAACGGATTATTGCACTTGCTTCCGAAGCCTTAACCGCTGAGTTCGGGAAAGGTTACAGCGAGTCAACGCTCCGTAATTTTCGCAAATTTTACTTGTCTTTCAGGGGGTTACAAATTCAGCAACCGCTGCTTGCTGAATTTAATCAAGCCGGCATAAATCAGCAACCACTGCTTGCTGAATCTTCTACTGCTACGGCGGGAATAAGTACATATCAAATGCCAACCAATCTCTCATGGATGCATTATGAACGACTTATGCGTGTGCGAAATGAGGATGAAAGAGATTGGTATATGCGAGAAGCAGCTTCAGAAAATTGGAGTTACCGCACTCTCAACCGTAACATTGGCTCACAATATTATCAAAGATTGCTACAAACACCGGAATCTAAACGCGGAGAAGTTATTGATGAAATGAAAGGACTTACCGCAGATTATCAGAAAGACCGGCATAAATTCTTGCGTAATCCTGTAATAGCAGAATTTCTCGGCTTCTCACAAGAAGCCGCATATTCCGAGTCAAAACTTGAATCTGCTATCATAGACCACCTTCAGAAATTCATTCTTGAACTTGGCAAAGGTTTTGCTTTTGTTGCTCGTCAGCAGAGAATCAAAACTGACATGGGCGAATATTATATTGACCTCGTATTCTACAACTACATCCTTAAATGCTTCTTGCTCATCGACTTGAAAAGTTCGCAAATAACGTATGAGGATGTTGGACAAATGGATATGTACATTCGCATGTATGATGAATTGAAATGTTCTGAAGGCGATAATCCGACTATAGGATTGCTGCTTTGCTCGGAAACAAGCAAAGATTTAGCAAGATACTCCATTCTTAAAGACAGTAAGCAGCTGTACGCTGCCAAATACCTCACATATCTTCCAACAGAAGAAGAACTGATAGCTGAAATCGAACGTCAGAAAGAGATTTTTGCATTACAGACCGGCAAGCAAGATATTTACAAATAACAAGGAAAAAATATTTGTCAAAAAAATTGTTTTATCTAAAAGTTATAGCTAACTTTGCGGTGAAATAAGGGCAACCACCCGCATCAAGGGGTCTCAACTAAAAGGCTGAGATTCTTTATTTTTTTAGTATTAAAGAAAATTTATTAAACACTTAAAATATAAAACTTTAACTACCATGGCTATCACTTTTATGACCAAGGAAGGCTACAAGAAAAAAATGGAAGAAATTGCCTACTTGGAAAACGTAAAACGCCCGGAAATATCTCGTGCCATAGCAGAAGCTCGAGATAAGGGTGACCTTTCAGAAAATGCAGAATACGACGCAGCAAAAGAAGCACAAGGGATGCTTGAAATGAAAATTTCACAGCTTAAAGACCTCGTGGCAAACGCTCGCATTATAGATGAAAGCAAACTGAACACAGACGAGGTTCAGATTATGAACAAAGTAAAACTTAAAAACTGTGCAAACGGCATGGTTGTGGAATACACTATCGTGGCAGACAGCGAAGCAAACCTCAAAGAAAAGAAAATAGCGTCTTCCACTCCTATCGCTCAGGGTCTTTTAGGACACAAACTCGGCGAAACTGTGGAAATCCGCGTTCCGTCCGGACTTATGAAGTTTGAAATCCTGGAAATAGGCTTCTAAAAAGTACACATATATTATATATATAAATTTTTCAAATAAATTCCGTGTCACTACTATGGCTTCAATTTTTTCACGCATTATAGCAGGAGAAATCCCCTCATATAAAGTTGCCGAAGACGAAAAAAACTATGCCTTTTTGGATATCAATCCCGTAACAAAAGGTCATGTTCTCGTAGTTCCCAAAAATGAGGTTGACTACTTATTCGACCTTCCTCAGGACGACTACGTTTCATTGCAAAATTTTGCGGCACGAGTAGCAAAAGCAATCAAAAAAGCCATTCCATGCATCAAAGTGGGTGTTGCCGTTATGGGACTTGAAGTGCCTCACGCTCATATCCACCTTCTCCCTATCAATAAGGAATCTGACATGAATTTCTTCAAGGAACATCTCTCACTTCCGGCAGAAGAAATGGCAGCGATTGCCGGCAAGATTTCAGAAAACTTTGAATAACAGCAAATTACGTCACAATGAAAAATATTTTTTCACTTTTAGGCACCACCGCTCTTGCATTAGCACTCACAGCCTGCTCGTCAAACGAATGGAGCATTAAGGGCAACATTGAAGGCGGTGAAGGACATCTCCTCACTCTTGAAGCCGCATCAAACGGCGGATGGTACAGTCTGGACACGCTGACTTTGAAATCAGACAACTTTGAATTTTCACAGCCGGCAGCAGGATTCCCGGACATCTATCGCCTCACCCTTGACGGAAAATCCGTTTATTTCCCAATAGACTCCATAGAAACTATCACCCTCAAAACGTCTGCCGACAAGTTTGGCGGCGTATATACACTTGAGGGCAGCGATGCTACAGCTCTGATAATGGAAGTGGATAAACTCATCGCAAAAGTGGTGACTGAAAAGGGCGAACGTGCAGTGGCTATTGATGAAACGCTGAAACGCGACCTCGCAAACATCATTCTTGCAAACCCGTCAGGAATAGTGGCTTACTACATTATCAACAAAAAAATCGGCGGCACACCAATCTTTAACCCTAACGTTAAGAGTGACTTACGCGTGATTGGTGCTGTGGCAAATGCTTTTGTGGAAAATCGTCCGAACGACCCACGCACGGAATACCTCAAAAATCTTTTCCTCTCACAGCGTGTGGCACTCTCCGGCATCGCAAGTACAGACACTCTCACTTTGGCTCAGACACACATTTTTGAAATCAATCTTCCTAACCCGAAAGGAGACAGAGTAAGCCTCGTGGAAACGGCTTCCAAAGGGAATGTGGTGCTGCTGAACTTCACGGCAATGACTGCGGAAGAATCTCCGGCGTTCAATATGGAACTGAACTCCGTATATAGCGAATATTCCGCAAAAGGACTTGAAATATACCAAGTTAGCATTGATGCCGATGAATACGCATGGCAGAGAGCGGCAAAAAATCTCCCGTGGATTTCCGTTTATGCCGGTGAAAACGAGAATAAATGTCTTGTGGATTACAACGTAAACTTTATCCCTACACTCTACGTTATTGACCGCAAAGGTGAAATTGCAGAGCGTATCACGGATATCGCAAAAATCAAATCCACTATAAGTAAATACTTGTAATTCAAGATTATACAAAACATTCAGAGCCTATCTAATCGGTAGGCTCTGTTTTTTTATATCATTTCTGAAAGTTTCTTATTCAGGCAGTGCACAAACTCATAGTTTTTCAGTCCCCAGCGAGGCGAAATGAGCAATTCGTCAGGTGACTGAGATGTGAACCTTTCAATGGCAATTCGGGGATTTATGCTGCGGACAATTTTGCAGCAAAGAGAGATGTATTCATCTACAGTGAAGGTTTTTACGTCGTAAAGTCCCTGCTGTATGTCCTTTGCAAGACGAGTACCGCGAATCACTTGCAACTGGTGAAATTTCACGGTGGAAACAGGCAATTCGGAAAGACGGCGAACTGTTTCAAGCATCATTTCCTCCGTTTCACCGGGTAAACCCAAAATGAAGTGCAAACCCACGTCAATCCCTTTAGCCACAGTTTTTTGTGTGGCTTCCACAGTTTCCGCCCAAGTGTGACAGCGGTTTATACGCTCAAGCGTTTCATCAAAAGAGGATTCCGCACCGTATTCAATTACCACACGCCCCGGAAAAGTGTTCAGTTCCGCAAGTTTTTCAAGCAATTCATCACTCACGCAGTCCGGACGAGTGCCAATAATCAGCCCGTCCACATTTTCCACGGCAAGAGCCTCGTGATACATATCCATAAGGTGTGAGATACTGCTGCTATGAGTATTTGTATATGCTTGAAAATAAGCAAGATAATGCATATCAGGGTATTTACGGGCAAAAAATGTCTTTGCCTTTGTGAGTTGCTCCGTAATGCTATCGCCACGCTCCGCAAAAGTGGGATTAAAAGCCTGATTGTTGCAATACGTGCAACCGCCCCACCCTTTTGTGCCGTCACGGTTAGGACACGTAAAACCCGCATTGACAGTAAGTTTCTGCATCTTACGGTCGAAGCGTTCCGCCAAATAGTCCGAATATTCCCTGAAATTTTTACCCATCAGAATCTTGCAACTCTGTTTGCAAGCCAAGCATCAAAAACGGTAATTGCCGCCATTGCTTCCACAATAGGCACAGCACGCGGGAGTACACACGGGTCATGTCGTCCGCGAGCCTTCAGAGCAACCTCATTACCCTCTTTATCAATGGTTTCCACATCACGCAGAAGTGTGGCAACCGGTTTGAACGCAACACGGAAATAAATGTCTTCACCATTAGAGATTCCGCCTTGGATACCACCGGAATTGTTTGTAAGCGTGGAGATTTTACCATTTTCGGCTTTGAAAACGTCTATCATCTCGCTTCCACGATGCGTCACGCCCTCAAAACCCATGCCATACTCAAAACCTTTAGCAGCGTTTATGCTCATCATTGCAGAGGCAAGGCAAGCGTGAAGTTTACCGAAAGCAGGGTCTCCAAGTCCTGTAGGACAGCCTGTTACGATACCGGTGATAATGCCGCCGATAGTGTCACCGGCACTTTTCACGTCAAGTATCAGCGACTTCATTTTTTCCGCCGTTTCGGCATCCGGGCAACGGACATCATTTGAATCTATATCATTCAGGTTCAGCTCTTTATAAGTCTTTTTGAGAGCTATATCTCCCACTTGCGACGTGTAAGCATAAACATTTATACCGAGTTGCTCCAACGCCTGACGAGCAAAAGCCCCCGCCACAACGCGAGAAATAGTTTCGCGAGCGGAAGAGCGGCCTCCCCCACGGTGGTCACGGATGCCATATTTTGCGGTATAAGTGAAATCCGCGTGAGAAGGGCGGAAAAGGTCACGAATATTGTCATAGTCGCCGGAATGTTGGTCAGCGTTTCTGACAATAAAACCGATAGGCTGCCCCGTAGTGACACCTTCAAACAGCCCCGAGAGAACCTCCACGCAGTCTTTTTCGTTACGAGCAGTCACGATAGCGGATTGCCCCGGACGACGGCGATTCAGCTGTTCCTGAACTTTTTCCAAATCAATGGCAACACCGGCAGGCATACCATCAATCACACCGCCCACAGCGGCACCATGAGATTCACCAAAAGTGGTGACCTTAAAAATATTTCCAAACGTATTCATCTGCTTTATGCTATCAAGTCGGCAAGAGTAGCCTTTACGTAGTTTATCAAATCTTGTGGAGAAATCTTGAATTGCAGTCCTCGCAGCCCTGCACTGACATAGATATAATCAAAATTCAGAGCCGACTCGTGGATAAAAGTCGGGAACGGTTTTTTCATACCTATCGGAGAGCAACCGCCACGAATATAGCCTGTTAGGGGCAACAATTCTTTCATAGGGATAAGGTCGGCTTTTTTAGCTCCGGCAATTTTGGCGGCTTTCTTCAAATCCACTTCATCATCGCCGGGAATAACGCACACAAAATAGCCGGACTTCTCGCCGTGCAGGACGAGAGTCTTAAAAACCTGCTTGATATTTTCGCCAAGTTGGTCGGCAATATGCGTAGCGGCGAGATTATTCTCGTCCACCTCGTAAGGCACCAGTTCATAATGAATTTTAGCCTTATCCAGCAGTCTTGCCGCATTTGTTTTATTTATAGCCTTCATTATTATCTATTTGTATCCGCAAAGTTAATAATTCCCTTTGAATTTACATAATTTAGACCTCAATAACGTTGCACTTCGTTTTGGAATCCACACTTTTTCCTGAGTGTGAGGTGAATTTGCACAATATTCTCCGCACTTTTTGCGGTGATTACATGCATTATTCTCCGCAAATTTACGGAGAATAAGCATTTTTTTCGCCGCAAAAGGAGGTTTTATTGAGAAAAAAGCACTAATTTTGCAAAAAAGAGAAATGACATGGCAAAATATTTGTGGCAGGAAGAAAAATGGCCCGAAATGCATTGGGACGACAGCAAACTGAGCAAACACCTTGCAGAGGCACACATGCTCCAAGGACAACTGCTTGGCAAAGCGGCTATGTTTGGCACAAAAGATAAAAATGAGGCAATTCTGAACAGCATGACGGAAGAAGTGCTTCATTCCTCGGAAATAGAGGGTTTGCTGCTGAACCGAGACAGTGTACGTTCATCTCTGGCAAATCATTTGGGAATAGAAACAGTCGGACTGAAATACCCGGATCACTACTCCGAAGGTGTGGTTCAAGTGATAATGGACGCCACTCAAAATTTCACACAGGGAATCACGGCAGAACGACTTTTTGCATGGCATTCCGCACTGTTTCCAACAGGTTACAGCGGGATGTATAAAATAAGTGTGGGACAATGGCGAATGGGTGAGGAAGCAATGCAAGTTGTTTCCGGTGCTATGGGAAAGCAAAAAGTACACTACGAAGCGCCGGCAAGCAGCAGTGTTCCGGCTATGATGAGAGAATTTTTGGAGTGGATAGAGAATAAAAAGACAGAAACAGACCCTCTAATCATTGCTGCAATAGCACACTTGTGGTTTGTCACCATTCACCCTTTTGACGATGGTAACGGGCGTATTTGCAGAACAATAACTGAGTGTCTTTTATCTCGAGCAGACAACACTCCGCAAAGATTTTACAGTCTTTCCGCAGAACTGATGAAACACAGAAAAGACTATTACAACAATCTGGAAGCGGCACAGCTGAGTAATCTTGATGTGACGCAATGGATAGAATGGTTTATCTGCACACTCAAAGATGCCATTAGGGCGGCATTAGACAAAACGGAAAGAGTGTTTGAAAAAACTCGTTTTTGGGATAAATACAGAGAACTGCCATTGAATGAACGACAGGCAAAGGTAATAAATATGCTTTTAGACGGCTTTGACGGAAAATTAACGTCCTCCAAATGGTACAAAATAAATCACTGCTCGCAAGATACCGCCCTGAGAGATATAAACGACCTTATAAGCAAAGGCGTTCTGCAAAAAAGCCCTGACGGCGGCAGAAGTTCAGGTTATGAATTGATTATGCCTTAGAAAATAACCTAAAAAAGCTATAAAAATAGTGTTATAGCGTGAAAAATGACTAACTTTGCACCAATAAAAGAAAGTTATTCAGCAAAAGTATTCAGCAAAAGAACGATTTATAAAATGAGACGAATTTTTTACCTTTTTGCTATCTGTATGTGCGGATTTATTTCCGCAAATGTTTTGGGAGCCACTCGTAGCGACAAAACGGATATAAACAAGAATTTGAATATCTTCACATCTATATACAAGGAGCTGCAACGAAGCTATGTTGACACTATTGATGCCAACAAGACTATGCGTACAGCTATTGATGCGATGCTCTACACGATAGACCCTTACACGGAATATATCCCGAAGGAGGAGCAAGAGGAGTTTTTGACAATCTCTACGGGCGAGTTTGGCGGTATAGGTGCTTATATCTCCGAACGTGCCGGCAAAAATGTGATTATCGACCAGCCGCAAGATGACACTCCGGCTTACAAGATAGGACTGAAGGCAGGCGACCTGATAATGTGCGTTGACGGAGACACGGTGTTGGGCATTGGCAGCGATGCTGTCCGCAACAAGCTCCGCGGTCCCGCAGGCTCTACAGTGAAAGTGACGGTGAAACGTCCTTACGTACAGGATTCCATACTCACTTTTGACATTAAACGCGAGATTATAGACGTAAATCCTGTGCCGTACTATGGCACTGTGGCAGACGGCGTCGGCTACATTGCTCTTACCACTTTTAACGAGAAATCTTACGGGAAAGTGCGTGATGCATTTGTGGAACTGAAAGAACAGAAAGGCATAAAATCGCTCATATTGGACTTACGCAGCAATGGCGGCGGACTGATGGAGAGTGCAATCCAGATAGTGGGCATTTTTGTGAATAAGGGTACGGAAGTGGTTACCACTCGCGGAAAAGGCGAAATGAATGAGCAGACGTACAAGACAACAGTAAAGCCGGTAGATACGGAAATGCCGCTTGTAGTGCTTGTTGACGGCGGTTCCGCATCATCGTCTGAAATTGTGACGGGTGCACTTCAGGACTTGGATCGTGCGGTGATTGTGGGCAACAGGACATACGGCAAGGGACTTGTGCAAAGCACACGCCAGATACCCTACGACGGACTTCTGAAAATCACTATTTCCAAATATTATATTCCCAGCGGACGACTGATTCAGGCTATTGACTATTCTCACAGAAATGAGGACGGAAGCGTACAGCGTACACCGGACAGTCTGACTCACGTTTTTTACACTAAAAACGGACGTGAAGTTCGTGACGGAGGAGGTATTACTCCCGACGTGACCGTGACTTACCCCAAAACGGCTAAAATAACTGAAAACCTTGTTCGAGACAACTGGACATACGACTATTCCGTGTATTTCGCTTCCAAAACCGACAGCGTTGCCGCACCCGGCGAATTTGAAATTACGGATTCCATATATGCGGATTTCAAGCGATTTGTGAAATACGACAAACTGAAATACGACAAGGTTTGCGAAACTATGATTTCACGTCTTGAGGAAGCCTCTAAAGATGAAGGCTATATGACAGACGAAGTGAAATCACACATAGATGCACTCAAGGGACTGTTGCACCACGATATAGAACGTGATTTTGACATAAATCGCAAATCAATCAGCTTCTACTTAGAGTCTGAAATTATGACGCGAATGTATGGCAGCAAAGGAGCCATGCAACATTCCGTAAAAGACGATACAGCTGTCAATCAGGCAGTTGAGGTGCTGAACGACAGTGAACGAGTGGCTTCAATTCTAAAAAACTAATGGAACTTTCCGATATTTGCTCCAAATTCCTCACCAAGCCGCTGCGTGAGGCACTTGCAAACGGACTTTCCGGCAAAGAAACGCCCGCACGGCTTGCACTGTGCAATCTTGCAGGTTCGTCAGCAGCACTTGCACTTGCAAACGTTCCTCACGGCGAATCGCCGCTCCTCGTGATAGGCGACAGCAAAGACGATGCAGGCTATTTATATCACGATCTGTCGCGACTGCTAGGCGAAAACAGCGTACTCGTTTTTCCTTCCGGCTACAAGCGAGACATCAAATACGGGCAGGTGGATTCACCCTCGCAGGTGGCTCGCACAGAGGCACTTAAAGCATGGAAAGATGACCAGAACCTGAAAATAATTGTTTCCTACCCGGAAGCGATAGCGGAAGGTGTTGCAACGTGGAAAGAAATTTCCGAGCACAGCATGGACTTGCAATTAGAGCAGGAAATTTCACCCATCACGCTGCGAGACTGGCTGTTAAGTCAAGGATTTTTCAAGGTGGATTACGTCTATGAGCCGGGGCAATTTGCCATGCGCGGTTCTATCATAGACATATTCAGCTATTCAAATGAATTGCCTTACCGTATAGACTTTTTCGGTGATGAGATAGACACAATCCGCACGTTTGACGTGGAAACGCAACTATCCGTGAAGAAATACGATAAAATTGCGATTACGGCAAACGTGAAGCCGGAAATAGTGAATACGTCACTACTTGACGTCATTCCGAGCGACACGATACTTGCTTTTCGCGACAAAGATTTCACGCTTTCACGCATAAATGAGATAGCGGCTGAAACTTTCAGCGAAAGCTCCATGATAGCCGACGAAGGCGACAAAGACGCACTGAACAAGGTGGTAAGTCCGGAAGATTTTGCTGCAAAAGCAGAGGCTTTCAGTCAGATATTTTTCACCTCCGGCAACAGTGCGGACAAGTCTATTCCCAAAATAGATTTCAAGTGCGAGCCGCAAGGTCTGTACCACAAAAATTTTGACCTTATCAGCGATTCATTCCGCGATTTCCTTTCAAAAAAATACAAGATTTACATTCTCAGCGACAGCACAAAGCAGATTCAGCGACTAAAAGATATCTTTGCGGACCGCGGCGACAACATAGAGTTTACACCTATCATCACCACTCTCCACGAAGGTTTTGTGAACAACAGAGCCAAGGAGTGCGTGTTTACGGACCACCAGATTTTTGACCGTTTCCATAAATACACACTGAAGAGCGACCGTGCCCGCACAGGTCGTCTTGCCCTGTCGCTCAAGGAGTTAAGTTCCATATCCGTTGGCGACTATATAGTGCATATAGACCATGGTGTGGGTCGTTTTGCAGGCATGGTACGCACCAAGGTGAGCGGCAGCGTGCAGGAAATGGTGAAACTCGTCTATAAAAACGATGACATAATTTTCGTTTCCATCCATTCCCTCCACAAGCTCTCCAAGTACCGCGGAAAAGAAGGCGTGCCGCCGAAAATAAACCAACTCGGCACCGGAGCGTGGAACAGAATGAAGGAACGCACCAAGACTCGCCTCAAAGATATAGCCCGCGACTTGATAAAACTCTATGCCGCAAGAAAAGAGGAACAGGGATTCAGCTTCTCGCCGGACTCATATCTCCAGCACGAACTTGAAGCCTCGTTTATCTACGAAGATACTCCGGACCAGGTGACAGCCACTCAAGCCGTGAAAACAGATATGGAAAGTCCCAGACCTATGGACAGGCTTATCTGCGGCGATGTGGGTTTCGGAAAGACGGAAATTGCTATCCGTGCGGCATTCAAAGCTGCCGTTGACGGCAAACAGACAGCAGTACTGGTGCCTACAACGGTGCTTGCTTACCAGCATTACAACACCTTCAAAAGCCGACTGGCAGATTTCCCCGTACGCGTGGATTACCTATCCCGTGCAAGGACTACCAAGCAAGTGAATGAAATACTCAAGTCGCTGGAAGAAGGCAAGATAGACATAATAATAGGCACACACAAACTTGTGGGCAAAAATGTCAAATTCAAGGATTTGGGTCTGCTGATAATAGATGAGGAGCAGAAATTCGGTGTGGCAGTGAAGGAAAAACTGAAGCAGATGAAAGTGAATGTGGATACTCTCACGATGAGTGCCACCCCTATTCCACGCACACTGCAATTCTCGCTTATGGGTGCTCGCGACCTCTCCTCAATCATGACGCCACCGCCAAACAGGTACCCGATAGTGACCTCCGTCTGTACGCTCACAGATGAGATTCTGGCAGAAGCCGTAAACTTCGAGCTTTCCAGAAACGGACAAGTTTTCATCATAAACCCCAGAATAGAAGGACTTTACGACCTCCAGGCAATGCTCCGCAGAGTGGTGCCGGATGCACGCACCGTGGTGGCTCACGGACAGATGCCGCCTGCAAACCTGGAGCAGATAATAATAGACTTTGCAAACCACGACTATGACGTGCTGATAGCCACAACTATCATTGAGAGCGGTATTGATATGCCGAACGTGAACACTATGCTTGTGAACAATGCACAGAATTTCGGTCTTAGCGAACTGCACCAGTTGCGAGGCAGAGTGGGACGCAGTTCACGCAAAGCGTTCTGCTATCTCTTTGTGCCACCGCACGTTCCACTGAATCCTGTGGCACGTCGCAGACTTCAGGCAATAGAAAGTTTCAGTGAACTGGGTAGCGGCATTCACATAGCCATGCAGGATCTTGACATCCGCGGTGCGGGAAACCTTCTGGGTGCCGAGCAGAGCGGATTTATAGCGGATTTGGGTTATGAAACGTACCAGAAAATCCTTAAGGAAGCCGTTTTGGAAATCCGCAATGAGGAATTTCCGGATGTTCTTGACGGAAAAGAAGAAGACGAAAAAGAATACGTTTCAGACTGCACTATCGAGAGCGATATGGAACTGCTTTTCCCTGCCGACTATGTGCCTACAGACAGCGAACGCATAGCACTCTACCAGGAACTGGACAATATAGAGCGAGAGCTTGATTTACAGACGTTTAAGGCAAAACTTCTGGACCGTTTCGGAAAAATACCACACGAAGCGGCGGAACTGCTCCGCATACCTCGACTGAGACGTCTTGCACGCCAGCTTGGTATTGAAAAAGTGAACCTCAAAACGGGCAAAATGTTTATTTATTTTGTGGGCGAAGAAAACAAGGCATACTATCAGTCACCGATGTTCGGCAAACTGCTCCACTACTTGCAAAACAATTCCCGACGCGTCAAAATTCGTGACATCGCCGGGAAAAGAAGTTTTGTGATTGAGAATGTGCCTACTGTTGAGGAAGCTGTGAATATCTTTAATCAAGTGCTTGAGCTGTCCTCACTGTGATTACGCCTCAACTTTCACGAAGTCTGAAGCCGGGTGTTTGCACCACGGGCAGATGAAATCGTCAGGGATTTCCTCACCTTCGTATTCATATCCGCAGATAGAGCAACGCCAAACGGTTTTCTTCACAGGCTGCGGTTTTGGTTTGATGTTTGCCTGATAGTAATTGTAAGTAGCAGAAGCGTCGTCTGTTAGAGTTTCAGCCTCGGTAACATCAATAATAAATAATGTGTGAGTACCGAGGTCAATCATTTGGCAAACTTTACCGGAAATGTAAGCGTTTGTGCCTTTAGTTACAGCGAGTGTGCCGTTAGCGAGGCGTTTGCAGTCGTTGAAATCAGCAAACTTGTTCACGTCACGTCCGCTCTGGAAACCGAAGTGCTTAAAGAGTTCGAAATCAGCCTTTTCACTGATAATAGAAACTGTCACGAAGCCTGATTTTTGGAGCAATTCGTTTGTGTAATTAGCTTTGTTGATAGCCACGGAGATTCGGTTTGGTTCTGCAGTAACCTGGATGCAGGTGTTAGTGATGCAGCCATTGTCTTTGCCTTCAAATTCAGTAGTGACCACAAAGAGTCCGTACTGAATGTTAAACATAGGATTTTTTGCCATATTATAAGTGTTTTTTTGTGATTGTACATACTGTTGCAAAGGTAATAAAAGATTTTTAATATTGATTTTTTGCAGGGGGATTTTTTTGTAAATTTGCATTTAATAATGAAATGCGATATGAGTGATAATCAATTTTTACCCAAAAGGGGAAATTTTAAGAGCCTGAGAGTATATAAAGTATCGAAGATAATCTACGATATCACTTATCTCTTCACCAAACGTTTTCTAAGTCCTCAGGACCGAACAACAGACCAAATGGTGCAAGCAGCTCGGAGTGGAAAACAGAATATAGTGGAAGGTAGCAAAGCCGCTGTCACTTCTATGGAAACTCAAATCAAACTCACAAATGTAGCAAGAGCCAGCCTGCAAGAGTTGCTTGAGGATTATGAAGACTACTTGCGAGTGCGAGAACTTACTATATGGGAAAAAGATAGCACTAAAGCTTTACAAACTCGGGAATTTTGTGCCAAGAATCTTGATGATGCGTACTATCGTAAGGCAGTGAAAGTGAGGAGCGATGAGACAGTTGCAAATATTGCTATCATTCTCATCCATCAAGCAGATGTGCTTCTTCAAGGACTGATAAATAGTCAGCAGAGCGATTTCCTTGTCAATGGCGGCATCAGAGAGCAGATGTCACAGGCAAGGCGGCAATGGCGAAGCAAGAATGGTGGCTTTTAGAGAACTCCGAGCATGGCAGAAAGATCTGAGAACTCAGAGCTATCTGAGAACTCGGGCTGGCTCGCTGACGCTCGCTTGCAATTTTGTGGGTGGCAGCTATGCGAGCGTTAGCGAGCAGGGCTGAGAGGGCAGAGTGCTCCGAGAGCTCAGAGCTATCTGAGAACTCGGGCTGGCTCGCTGACGCTCGCCTGCAATTTTGTGGGCGTCAGCTATGCGAGCGGCAGCGAGCAGGGCTGAGAGGGCAGAGTGCTCCGAGAACTCCGAGTGCTCCCCATAAAATTATGCAAAAATGAGAGGGAATATTTAACAAACAAATGTTAAAAAGAGGTTTCAGGAAAATAAAGTGTAACATTTTCATGATTTTCTTTGTAGTTTTATTGAAAAGTATTACCTTTCCGAGTTTGACACTTGTAGAGCTTAAAACATTGGCTTACAATGGTTTAGAT
>JBJECR010000107.1:0-8960 GCA_051871275.1 Muribaculaceae bacterium
ATGATGGCTTTTCAATAGCAGTTATGTAATGCTTTCGGATAGCTGAATAGTTACCGATACTGTGATAAATGCAAAAAAAACTTAAATAAATTTGCATTGCTAAATTATTAGGCGTAACTTTGTAGTGTTGCATATTATATGTATGCGGCAACAAAACAAACACAAGAATAAAATTTAACGTAAACGTCTAATAATAAGCATAATTACGCTATGTTGAAGCGATATTTCATCTCCACACTTGCCACAATCACCGGACTGTGGATAACTTTAGGTGTACTTTTCTTTTCAAGTTTTATAATTCTTGCAGCAGTGGGTGCAAGTTCTACGAGTGAAGAAATTGTTGATATTTCAAGCAACTCCATTCTCCACATAAAACTTGAAGGCGAAGCTGTGGAAAGATTCAGAACGTATAATTTTATAGATGAAGTTCAAGGAACGGCTGTCAATATTTTCCCTCTCAATGAAACTATTGCCGCAATCAAGGAAGCTGCGGTAAACAGCAATTTTAGTGGCATCTTCATTGAAGCAAACGGGCTCTCCGCTGCTCCGGCATCACTTGCGGAAGTCCGTCAGGCACTTGAAGAGTTCAAGAAAAGCGGAAAATGGATTGTGGCTTACTCCGACGGCTATACACAGGGCGACTATTACATTGCTTCCTGTGCAGATGAGATAGATGTCAATCCGATAGGTGCTATAGACCTCCACGGACTTAGTTCCACTGTGCTGTATTTCAAAGACTTGATGGATAACGTAGGCGTGGAAATGCAGGTGTTTAAGGTGGGTACATACAAGAGTGCCGTAGAGCCGTTTATGCTCAGCGAAATGAGTGATGCAAACAAGGAACAGATAAACACATACCTCGGCACAATCTGGGATTACACCGTGGCAGGTATCAGTGAAGGCAGAAACATTCCGGCAGACAGCGTACGCAGCTATGCTACAAACCTTGCCTCACTTGATGATACAAAATCATACCTCCGTCGTTGTCTCGCCAACGATGTCGCTTATCGCCACGAAGCGATTTCTTCGCTTAAACAGCGTGTGGGCATAAGCGAAGATGATGACTTGAACCTCGTGACACCTCACCAACTTTATTGCTCTGTTGACATTCCTCACACCGAGCAGTCTGACAACAAAATCGCCGTTCTCTATGCTTTTGGCGACATTGTGGATTCCGGAAGTGAAGGTATTGTGGGCAGCAAAGTTGTGGAGCAGATTGAAGACCTTATTAAAAACGACAAAATAGACGGACTTGTTTTCCGTGTAAACTCCGGTGGCGGTAGTGCTTTCGCTTCAGAGCAAATCTGGGAAGCAATCGAGCGATTCAAAAAGACTGAACGCCCCGTTTATGTCTCTATGGGCGACTATGCTGCTTCCGGCGGCTACTATATCTCCTGCGGTGCAGACAAAATTTTTGCGAACCCAACAACTCTCACGGGAAGTATCGGTATTTTCGGTATGATTCCATGCTTTGAAAATGTTATGAAAAACAAAATCGGCATCAATCCGCAATCTGTTACCACAAACGAGAATGCAAACTTCTCCACACTGGAAAAATTCACTCCTCTCCAGGCTCGCAAGATGCAAGCACATGTGGAACAGGGCTATGAACTGTTCACAACTCGCTGTGCAGAAGGCAGAAATATGGAAGTGGATGACATCAAGGCTATTGCGGAAGGACGTGTTTGGGACGGTGAAACCGCACTCAAATTAGGTCTTGTTGACTCTCTCGGTTCACTGAGCGATGCCGTTGTAGCAATGGCAGAGGTACTTGATTTCGGCAGCGATTATCAAGTGATTGAATATCCTAAAGCCAAAGATTCTTTCTGGGAAATAATAGAAGAAATACAGGAAAACAGCACACAAAGTGCTATGAAAGAAACACTTGGCGAATACTACGACACTTATATGCAGATTAAGCAAATCAAGGAAATGAATCCGCTTCAGTGCCGTATGGACAAAGTGATTATCAAGTAATAAATTTTTTACTCACATACTCTCTCCCGTAATGTCGCAAAACAAAGTTGTAGAAACCATATTGCTCCGCCCTGCTTCATTCCTTTACGGAATGGGTGTGGGAATACGCAATATGCTTTTCTCTTGCGGCATTTTGAAATCCAAGCAGTACGACATTCCAGTGATTTCCGTTGGCAATATTGCAGCCGGCGGTACGGGCAAAACACCTCATACGGAATACCTTATCCGTCTTTTACGCTCCGGACACAAAGTGGGCGTACTCAGCCGCGGATATGGCAGAAAAACTTCCGGCTTTATCCGTCTGGACTCCACAAGTACGCCGGAAACGGTGGGTGACGAGCCGTACCAGATGTACAAGAAATTTGGCGGAAACGTGATGTTTGCCGTATGCGAAAAAAGAACGGAAGGCATAGAAAAAATGCGTGAAATAGACCCGAAATTGCAGGTCATACTCCTTGACGACGCTTTTCAGCACCAATATGTGAAGCCTTCTCTCTCAATAGTGCTCACGGAGTTTAACCGCCCCGTGTTTAACGACAAATTGCTGCCGCTGGGCAGGTTGCGTGAGTCCATGTCTGCACTAAATCGTTGCGATATGGTGATTGTCACCAAATGTCCGCCGAAACTGAAGCCGATAGAATACCGTATTTTCAAGGACAAACTGAACTTGTTCCCTTACCAGCAAATGTTTTTCTCTCACTTTGTCTATGGCACGCCGAAAGCACTCTTCCAGGCTTCCGCACAGGGCTATTTCAGTCTTGACAACCTCACGGAGAAAGATTCAATCCTTTCCGTTACGGGAATTGCTAATCCGCGTCCTTTCGTGTCATACCTCCGCAAACATAAAGCAAACGTGAAGGTTAAAACATTTGAGGACCACCATAAATTCACAAAAGCTGATTTTGACCTTATTCAATCTCGTTTTGACAATCTCGAAGGCAACAGCAAGTTTATTCTCACAACAGAAAAGGATGCAGTAAAAATTATGCAGCATCCGGATTTTCCTGCAGCCCTCAAGCCGCACATTTTCTATATCCCCGTGGATATTGAAATTGGAAAAGGCGATTCAGGCGAGTTTGATACTGCGATTCTTGATTCAGTTAAGAAATCACTTGCCGAATAGGAAATTTTACGAAATCCTTTTCCTATCAATAATGAAAAGGCGAGAGAGAATACGAAATTTGTCCTTTTTCCCGATGTCTTTTCCAAAAAAATAGAGCATAAAAAAATCCGCAGTTTTGCTGCGGATTTTTTGTTGAATGTTATTTAGTTTTACTATTTGACAACCACTTTTTCAATCTTGCTACCTGTTCGGCGGATATATAAGCCGGGAGTAAGATTTTCCGGATTCATCTTTATGCCGAGGGTGTTGAAGTATTCGGGAATTGCTGTTTCTGCCTCAATATCATCAATACCCGTGGCAAGTTTGATGAATATGTATTTGCTTGCAGCCGTGGTTTCTACGGAGCCTGCATGATGCGGAAGAGAGAATGCCTTGAGGTATTCCGCTTCGTTGTCGCAGATGTAAATGTTTCCGGCAGTGTCCCAAGCGATATCGTTCACATTACGTCCTACACCATGGTACATTGTGAGGTATTCCGTGAGTGAAGGAGTACCGGCACCGTCAAATGAAATATTATAAATAGTGATAGTGCTTTCGCTGCTTGATGCGGCAAGCATAGTGCCGTCCGGTGATACTCGTACCGCACCTGCACCGCGGGCGGTGGTGATGTCTTTGTAGCGTTCCGTACCGCTTGCGTCAACATAGACCAGAGCAGGTTCGTTGTCAGAAGGAGATACGCGGTATTGGCAGTACCATATTCCGCCACGATTGTCAAAATCTACGTTTGCACTCACTGCGTTCACCGTGTATTTGCCGGAGAGGACTGCCACAGGTGCCGGAGCGGGAAGAACATCAGCTGTGCCGATATTGTAAATGTCCGTGCGACTTGCGGAGGTGTCAAAGTTGAAGAGTGCTTTGCTGCCGGATAGGGCAAGGAGACGGAGATTTTCACCTGAACCTGCCACGTCAAAGCCTACGTTTGCGGCAGCAAGGAAGTTGCCGGAAGCATCATTGTAAATGCAGTTTGCGGCACTGTTTGTGCCACCGCTGAGGAGTGAGTGGAAGGTGTTGTTTTCTGCAAGTGACTTGAATGAAGGAGCGTATGCGATATAGCTGCCGGAGTCGTTGCAGCGAGTTACGAAAATACGTCCGTCTTCCGCCACACGAACTCTGGCAAGGTCTGCACCGTATTTGTCACCTGCCATATTGTTATAGGTCAGTCCGCCCATGAAAGAATATCCGCCTGTAAGAGCGTTTTCTATCGGGTTGAGACCTGCGTCAAAGGCATAGAGTCCGGGACCGCCGCCGTTTCCGCTGATGTATGTCGGGTCTGTGGTGAGAATACCTTCCGTGCAGTAGATGTTTCCGAAGGCTTCGCTTTCCATATTGTTATCCACGTCAACGCCGCGTGCATGGTAGAAACGGTAGCTGCCGAAAGTTTCCGGAAGAATGCGTTCACTGCCGTTTACACGTACTTTCCATGTGTAGTGTTTGTCGTTTACAAGTCCTGCCACATCAAAATGTTCTTCGTGAGCACCTGCTGCCTGAGCACCGAGGTTCACAACGAGGTCTTCTGTTTGGGTGTCAAGGTTATACATCACGATATCCACGCTTTCCGCATCTTCGTTCAGAGAATAGTATGCAGCAAAGTCAAATCCCTCAATCACATTGTGGAGGTCAAATGCATACGCGTTTGCGGTGCCTTCTTCCGGACGAGCAATAGTGTTGATTCGCTGCGGGTTACGTTTAGGTACATTTCCTTCCGTGAAATATGCAATACCCTGATTTTCCGCGAATACCCATGCTTCCAGGTATGTGCTGCCGTCTGTGTTCACAATAGCATCGGCATAACCGTGAGGACAGTCGTTGTCGCCAAGTCCTTCCGCAGGATATGTGCCGCGAGGATTTACGGTGTTGTAATCAAGGTCGCCGAGATAGTCTATTCTCATTCTGCCGCGGCTGTGGTTTGCGTCAAATTCCGGAGTGTAAGCATAGACGTGTCCACAGTACGTAAACTGGTGGTGAGCGGCACCCCAAGTGCTTGCAATGTTGTGAGTAAAGCTGCGTGAAATCACGTTGCTAAGTCCTGTGTGGAAGCCACCATACGCCGGCATGGCATCGTTTCCGCAAACCCACCAATTTCCGGCTTTAGGATAAACGCGGGCGTTTGAGCCGAGATGATAGTAGTTTGAGCCGTCTGTGGTGAGAGTGTGTGAAACCACTTCCCAAGTATCTGCTGCGGACTGGTGATACTCAATCACATGAGTTTTGCTGCCGTCGTCGTATGCGGAATTTATCCAGAAGAACGTTTCAAGCTGGCTGTCAGGAGCAATTTCAAATGATTCGCCGAGAGCCGGAGCCGTACCGAGGTTCGTTGTTTTGTAAAGCACGTAAGCCGGTTCGGTGTCGCTGTCCCAAGCATAGAAACGGAGTTCTTGTCCTGCCACAACACGGTTGCAAGCGAAGATTTTGCCGCCAAAACATTTCACGTCGGAGAGTATTTCCTCGCCGCCGGAAATCACGCCGCCATCGTTGAGGTCGCCGAGGTATTCGCCGGTCTGAGCATTTATCACTCTAATCAGTCTGCTTTCATACACAAAGTATATTTTGCCGTCTTGGTAAGCAAAGTTGCGGATTTTGCCGGCATCCCAACCTAATGACTTGAGATTGTCTTTTTTAGCGGAGATATTCCATTTTTCTTCAAGTTTCAGTTCTCCTACGGAAGATGGCTCCACGCGTGGAGGATTTCCGTAAGCATAGTATGCAACGCCCTGATTTTCAGAGAATACCCATGCTTCAAAATATGTACTGCCGTCTGTCCTGACATCTATGTCTCCCGCACCGGAAGTGTTTTGGCTGTCACCGAGACCATCTGCCGGAAATTCCGCACGAGGTGTGATACTGCTGTAGTCTCCGGTGTTGTCGATAGTGAGACGACCGCGACCGTTGCGTTTGTCATCAAAATTGAGATTGATGGAATATTTTTTGCCGTTCCAGTTTATTTCATGGTGGCAAGCACCCCAAGTTGTAGGAATATTCACATCGCAGAGGCGGCTGAAGTTTATGCCATTATTCCAACTCATATATGATGGGAGAGCATCGCAGCCGTCAAGCCAGAATGTGCCGCCCCAAGGATATACGCGGGCATATTTTCCGAGTGGGAGGCGATTTGTGCCGTCCGTGGTGAACTGTCGCATAGCCACAGCCCATGTGCCGTCTGCTTTACGTTCGTATTCCACAAGTCGGGAAGCGGAGCCGTCGTCTTTTGCAAATGCAAAATATACGCTTTCGCTGAAAGTGGCGTTTTTGTTCACTTCAAAGCAGTCGCCAAGTGCCGGAGCTCCTTGCAGGTCTGTTGTGGAATAGAGTAGGGACGGTTCCACGCAGTCGTTCCACCACCAGTATAATTTCAGTTCCTGTCCGGCAACGGCATAGTTACAAGCAACAACTTTTCCGTCAATGTATTCCACATCGCTAAGTGCGTATGTGCCACCGTTCACTACATTACCCAGAGGAAGGTCTCCGAGGTATTTACCTGTTTGAGCATCAAGCACTTTAATAGCAGAGTGGTCATATACGCAGTATAGTTTGCCTGCACCGTAAGCAAAGTTGTTTATTTTTTTTGTATCCCAACCGAGTTCTGTTTGATTTCCTCGTTTTTCCGAGAAATTCCACTTTTCTTGCGGCTTCAGAGGACCAACGTAGTTACTTGTGGGGTCGCTGCCGTAGGCATAGCATGCAATACCGTGTTTTTCAGTGAAAACCCATATATGGAAATAGTTTTCGCTGTCTGTCTGCACAATCACGTCGCCTGCACCGGAAGTGTTTTTAGTGTTGCCGCCAAGTCCTTCTTCCGGGAAGTCGTGGAAGTAAAGTGCTGTCGAGAAGTCGCCTACGTTGTCATAGCAAACACCGAGTCTGCCTTTAAGTCCGTCGTTAAACTTCACATTAACGGCATATTTATGTCCTTTGAAGTTAAACTCGTGGTGAGAACCGCCGAAAGTTTCGCCTGTGTTTACGTGGCAACCTGCCACAGTAGCCTGTGCTTCATTGTTCCAAACCGTCCAGTGTGGATAGCAGTCGTTGCCGTCAACCCACCAACAGTTGTTTTTGGGATATGCACGGGTGTTTGAACCTGTTTTGAGTTGTACACCGTCTTTAAGTACGAGAGTATGTTTTGAGGACCATTCTCCGTTATATCGGCGATATTCCACAATGCGTGTTTTGCTACCGTCATCGTTGCCGAAAGCAAACCATACGTCTGAAGCGTATGTTCCCACAATTTCGAGACATTCGCCCAGGCTTGAAGCACCTTGCAAATCCGTGGTGTTAAAAAGGAGGTATGGGTCGTCCTGGTCGTTTTCCCATGCGTAAAGTCGCAGTTCGCCACCGGCTTTGACGTAGTTACAAGCCACGATGACATTGTCTATGCATTTCACGTCGCTGAACTTATATTCACCGCCGTTGCAGACACTGCCTTCATAGAGGTTTCCGAGGTCTTCGCCTGTAGCGGCATTCAGAACCTTTATTTCGGAGTGGTCATAGACGCAGTATAGCTTTCCGTCATTGTAAGTAAAGTTGCTGATTTTTGATGCATCATAGCCTTTTTGCGTTTTGTTTCCTTTCTGCTCGGAGAAATTCCACACCTCATGCATGGATAGAATAGGGTGTTCGGAAACAGTAGCACTTACGCTTACCGTTTTGCTCAGTGAGCCGGAAGTGACTGTGATAGTGCCGCTTGTGCTGCCGATATTGTCCGAACTTACAAGTTTTACGGTGACAGTGCCGCCTGTTTTCCCGATGTTTACGGAGTTACTGCCGTTTACCGTAAATGCGGCATTGTTTGAAGTTACTATAATGTCGTTGCTGAGAGACGTTCCCGTGACGGTAAATTGCTGTGAGGGGTGTCCTGTGCGGTACAAGTTAAATGCAAGGCTACCCGTAGAAACGTTGAGTGTAGGGGAAGAAGCACCACTGATAATACCATTGTTACGCGGGTCTCCATTCATGCCGTGAATGTTATGGAGATAGTCGTAGAATCCGTAAATATGTGCACGACACCACTTTTTGTATCCTTCCTTGCTTGTATCGTTAATCAAACTCCATTCGCTGCTGTTATTAACGAAAAGACTTTCAGTAAGGATTGCAGGTACACTCGAAGCTCCTGTGATAACAGTCCATCCATTTTGCTTTATACCTCTATTTGTGAGTCCTAATTGTGCAATGAGTTGTGCGTGGACGTTTGTGGCAAGATTATACGAGTTACCTGCGCTCCAATAGTACCACGTTTCTGTTCCGTATGCCACACCGTCAAATGAATTAAGGTGTATAGAGCAGAAAATCCAAGGATCCCAGGAAACGGAATATTCTCGGCGTGCTGAGAGTGAAACGTCAACGTCTGAGTCGCGTGTCATTAAGCACTCGCCTCCCATTTGGTTCACAATCCAGTCTCTCACTTGTAATCCGCATCGGAGTACAAGTTCTGCTTCATGTGGCGCGGAAGGGCCTAATGCTCCGGGGTCTGAACCACCATGTCCGGGGTCGATTGCTATACGGTGAGTGCTCCATGCAAATGCGGTGCATGGCAAGAGCATAGCAAATAGAAGTGTAATTAGTGATTTATGTATTTTATTCATAAAGCAATAATAAAAAGTATAGTTAGCAATTCGGTTTTTAAGTTAGTAATAATTAAGTTAGTAATATTGAAACGTTTGTTTAATTTCGTAAGCAAAATTGCAATAGATTGCAATAGAGACCGTAAATTTACGCATATATTTATAGATGAGAGGAATTTTAAGCAGCAATGTGTAGATATTTAATAATTATTAACGAATATTTAATAAATCATACAGTTTGATGCTGCAAAGTAACTATTCAGCTATCCGAAAGCATTACATAACTGCTATTGAAAAGCCATCAT
>JBJECR010000108.1:0-107 GCA_051871275.1 Muribaculaceae bacterium
ATATTTTACAATATATTAACATAAGAGGGCATATCGAATTTTGATACACCCTCTACACGCCCTGGAGGGGCGTGGTTGTGGTAAACGCCGGGTTCAGCCTCGCAGAG
>JBJECR010000108.1:207-8929 GCA_051871275.1 Muribaculaceae bacterium
GTGATGGTCAGCCAAATAGGATATACGAACCCTGGAGGGGTTCGGTTGTGGTAATAAACCTGCCAAGCAAACCGGGATTCCACAGCCTGTAGTGCTGCGGCATGCCGCGGCATCCCAAATAAACATGCGGAGTGAATCGGAAGTCCTATCGTGTCGGAGACACGATAGGACTACACGCCCTGGAGGGGCGTGGTTGTGGTAAACGCCGGGTTCAGCCTCGCAGAGGCTTAACCCGGTGATGGTCAGCCAAATAGGATATACGAACCCTGGAGGGGTTCGGTTGTGGTAATGAATCTGCCAAGCAACCCCGGGATTCCACAGCCTGTAGTGCTGCGGCATCCCAAATGAACCCGCCAAGCAAACCGGGATACCGCCAAGATGCAAGCTCGGTGGAGCTTGCGGCAATCAGAAGCGAACCTGCCAAGCAAACCGGGATACCGCCAAGATGCAAGCTCGGTGGAGCTTGCGGCAATCAGGTAACCCCAGGTTGCGGAAGAGGCGAAGCCGATTCCGCTACCTGGGGGAGGGTAACCACCCAAACCAAAATTGGCTAGGTCGTATATGACCTTGCCAATTTTGCAAAAATATCAAAGTCGTATATGACTTTGCTCAATATTCCGCTTTTTTGCTATAAATACCAACTTTTCCAACAAAATTGCGAATAAATTTTCATATTTAACTTTTATTTACAAAAATTTTTAGGAATTAAGAAGTATATAAGTTAAATTTGCCAAATCAAACACTGATACCCGACTAATCCTTAAATTCTTTACATAATGCGACAATTTTTCACTAAAGCACTCGTTGCTGCTTTGTTCTCAGCTTTCGTTACGTTTAACGCATGGGCTGATACTAACCCTAAACAAGAAATGAGAGCAGTTTGGCTTTCAACAGCATGGGGACTTGATTGGCCTACTACGATATCCTCAAGTGCTGCTTCTTCTCAGCAAAGTGAACTGACCGGATACTTGGATAAATTCCAGGCACAAGGTTTTAACACCGTCTTTTTCCAAATCCGTTCAATGTGCGATGCCTTTTATAAATCATCTTACGAGCCTTGGTCAAGTTATCTTACCGGTACTCGTGGCTCAAATCCTGGTTGGGATCCTTTGGCTTTTTGTGTTGAAGAATGTCACAAAAGAAATTTGGAATGTCATGCTTGGGTTAATCCGTTAAGATATTCTACAGGTTCTAATTGGAATACATCAAATGATAATGCAATGAAAAATGCCGGTTGGTTGATTTCTTATGATGTTGTTTCTACTGATTCAAGCGGTAATACCAAAACAACACCTACAACAATCATGAATCCCGGTAATTCTTCAGCAATGTGGCGTCTTAGATCAATTTGCATGGAAATTGTTACTAATTACGATGTTGATGGACTCGTTTTTGATGACTATTTTTATCCTCAGGGAATTCCGGAGGATAGCAGTGCACCTGATTGGAGTACTTATACGTCTTCCGGAACTTCTTTGTCAATTGGTGATTGGCGTCGTGCTAATATCAACAATATGGTGAAAAATATTTATTATGATATAAAAGAAATAAAGCCGTGGATTCGTTTTGGTATTTCTCCTGCTGGTGCAGCTTGTTCGGATCCGGATGTAGCAAAAAAACATGGCGTTGAGCCGCTCTCTAATTATTGTTCTGCAAGCGATTGGCAGTACAGTCAAATTTATTCCGACCCTGTTCAGTGGCTTGAGGATGGCACAATCGACTATATCTCTCCTCAAATTTATTGGCTTACAAATAATAGTACTAATCCTTTCGGTCCAATGACTCATTGGTGGAGTATTGTTGCTGACAAATTTGGTCGTCATCACTTTGCAAGCCATTCTCTTTCATTGTTTGTTGAATCTTCTAACAACATTACCTATTATTGGCAAGAAATTTGCAATCAGATTCAATATTCTCGCGACTATACTTTGAATAGCAGTCCGGGGGCAGTGATGTATAATTCCAAACCGTTAACCGGTAAAGGCGGATATCCTACGGGAGTTGGTGATTATATAGCATCAAATAAATTCCAATACAAATCCCTCCCTCCTGCCATGACCTGGTACTCCGCTTCTGACCCCGGTACTATTTCAAGCCTTACCCAGAGTGGCAGCACCCTTTCCTGTTCTTCGCTCGGTAGCAATGTGCGATATGTCTTTTATGCCGTGCCTACGAGCATCAACCGCCGACAGGCTACTTCCGACCAAGGCGGACTGAAAGCGGAATACATCGTGGATATGAGTTACACAAATTCTGTCTCAATTTCCGGTAAAACAAGCGGTTACTGGTATGCCGTCGCTCCGCTGGACCGTTATGGAAACGAGTGGACACTCACCACACTTAACGAAACTATAAATGAATATACAGACAAGGCTAACCCTATCAGCCCTGTGAACGGTGCGGAATTTAAGCCGCAAACAATCACTCTCGCTTTCAAGAAAGTTGATGTGGATTCTTACAAAATCGTTGTGGCTAAAGATGCCTCTTTCAGCAATGTCATTTTTAACCAAACTATCACTCCTACCGCCACTGCTGACGGTAACTGGCAGTACAGCTACAATGCCACTTCTCTCGGAGACGGCACTTACTACTGGAAAGTGGTCACTAACAAGACTTCTTACCTTGAAACAAGCAGCGATGTGGCAAACTTCGTAATTTCCACTGTGTCTGAGCCTTGTGCCGCTGTGGAACTTGTGTCGCCTATTTCCGGTGAGGTATTTACGCTTCAAAACATAGAGATGGAATTCAAACCTGTGGATGCAGACAAATATGTGCTCCATGTGGCTATGAATGAGGACTTTACCTATATGACTTTTGACTCCTCTAAAGACCCGCTCGTGAAGGATAACGGTAATCTCTATTTCACCGGTCCTATCTCCGTTTTCCCGGATGGTACTTACTATTGGAAGGTTGAAACGTCTAAAGTTGGATTTTACAACAACACCAGTGCCGTTGGTACTTTCACCGTTAATCGTCCTACGTGGACTGCTCCCGCACTCCTTTCCCCGGCAAAAGCCGCTGAAATTACGGAAGATGCTGTCACTTTTGTAGCTCAAGATGTGGATGCCGATTCATATAAACTGGAAGTTTCTCTCTATTCGGACTTCAGTAACGTGCTGTATTCAAGCACTTCATATACTATTAGCAACTCTCTGGTGCAATTTACTGCAAAAAACATCGGACTGGTAAACACTAAGACGCATTATTGGCGTGTAACTGCCGTTAAAGGTGGCGGTTACCACGACGGCGTGAGTGCGGTAAGCAATTTTAAGGTCGTTCTCCCGAGTGCTCCGGTTTCTACTATCTACTATCCGGAAAACGGTTTTGAATTTAATAATTCAGACGTCGTGATTTGTGCTTCCAACCCTGCGAACGCAAATTCTTGCACTTTGCAAATAGCTACGGATGAGGACTTTAGCAATATCGTTTATTCTACGAATACTTACACTCTTGTTGATAGTGACGGCGGTCCGCAGTACATTATTCCTATCGCGGAGGTGAAGCCGGGAACGTATTATTTCCGTGTCATCACCACTGCTACAGGTCTTGAAGACGGTATCAGCGAAGTCCGTTGTTACACCGTCATTAACGATACTTATGTGGAAGGTCTTGTCACTGATGTGGATTATCAGTTAATCCGCTCAGGTGCAGGCTATTATAAATTTACTAACCTCTGGCTCAAATCACAAAATAAGGGTAATGATTTAGTCTCCACAGGCAACACAACACAGTATCACCGCGACTTTGACGTGAGAAACATTGATGCTGACGGTAATGGTTTTGTATTGGTAACTTACTGTAATCCTTCTAATAAAGCTGACTGCAAACTGCTTAAATATGATGCTTTGACAGGTAACTATATTCAAGATATGAATATTGAATTTTCAAGCTCTTACACAAGTGGTTGTATTTCTTGGTTGCCATACCTGAATAATATTTCGGTGGATGCCGGTGGAAATGTTTTGATTTCAAACCTTGCCGATACAGGAAAGCAACTAAATATAGGTTTATATAACACAGCCACAGGAACGGAAAGCAAATTTTATTATTGGACTCCAAGCTCAGAACGTATAGACCATTCTTACGTTTATGGTAATATTAATGGAACTGCTTATATATTTACTCCGGTTTCAAAAGGGAACAAGGTTCATAGACTTACTTTCAATAATGGCAGCCTTTCCAAAGATGAATCAATGACAGTAAATAGTTTAGGAGAAGCACCTCGTATGTTTATCGTGGATAAAGACCATTTCTTCCTTGATGGCACAAATGGCTATCCGGAGTATTACACTTGGGGAAATAGCACTCCGTCAGGTACTTTTAACGATGCTGATGCATCTTTAGAACCATCTGTTGCGGGTAATAATGGTATGGGCTATGTTGAATTGGGCTTTGATAAGTTCTTGATTTACTGTTATCAAGGATATGGTTCGCAGTCAAATGTAAACCCTATCAAATTTAGAATTGCTAAGAGTGATAATCTCCCGAGTTCATATTCCGGACTGTCTGAAATGTGGACTTTCCCTGATGGCGGTTTGGGTATGAGTAAGCCCGATGGTGGTGATTATGCTACTATAGTCAGAGTGGCAAAAATAAACAGCAATTTGGCATATATCTATGTTTTTGCACCAAACAACGGACTTGCTGCATACAAGTTGGAATATGTGACTATTACAGGTGTGGATCGTGTATTCACGGACGATTATAAGCCTGAACTCGTAGGCGGTGAGTTGTCTTTCGGCTTTGCAGTGGATAGCGTAGCTGTTTACAATTCTGCCGGCGTTTTGGTAGCAAATGAGCAGGATGTAGCTGCTTGCACACTCCCGGACGCCAAAGGCATCTACATCGTTGTTGCTCGCAAAGGCGATGAAGTCAAAACTTTCAAATTTATCAGATAAAATAGTACATTGACATATCTAAGATGTAACACAAATTAGTTGCATCCCAAGCAAACCTCCAAGCAAACCCGGACATGTGCCTCTTGTAGTGCCGTGGCATGCCACGGCATCCCAAGTGAACCTGCCAAGCGAACCGGGATAACGCCTGCCTGTAGTGCCGTGGCGTGCCACGGCATCCCAGGTTAACTTGCGGAGCGAACCGGGATTACACCAAGATGCAAGCTCGGTGGAGCTTGCGGCAATCGGTTAACCCCACCTTGCCGCAGCAGCGGCTAGGTGGGGAATGGAATCCCGCCCCACTACAAAATGAGCTAAATCGCATAGATTTTGCTCATTTTGCAAAAAGCAAAGTCGTATAGATTTTGCACATTTTAGTTTATTATTAATATGACACAAGAAAACTCAGACATACAATACATGAGCCGTGCTATCACCCTCGCACGCCTCGGTTTGGCTAACACTTCACCAAATCCGAGAGTAGGGGCGGTAGTAGTTCACGAAGGCAGGATTATCGGCGAAGGCTTTCACAGGAAAGTAGGTGAAGGACATGCAGAAGTTAATGCCATAGCAGCCGTCAAACCCGCTGATGTGGCATTGCTGCGTTATTCCACTATCTATGTCACACTCGAGCCGTGCAGCCACTACGGCAAGACACCTCCCTGTGCCAAACTCCTTATTGACAAAGGATTACGCCGTGTCGTGATAGGTAGCACGGACCCCTCGCCAAAGGTTAATGGCAAAGGAATTGCTATGCTCCGTGATGCCGGAATAGAGGTCTCGGTTCTTACCGGAGACATCTCCCGGCAGTGCTGCGACTTGAACCCCGAGTTCCTCAGTCGCTACGACTTATCACGCCCGTTTATCACCCTCAAATGGGCACAAACCGCTTCAGGCTGTATGGCAGATGAGCAAGGCAAACCCATAGCCATTTCCACTCCGCTCACTTCCACACTCGTACACCGTCTCCGTGCTCGCCACGATGTCATTCTCACGTCTTCCGCCACCGTTTGCAGCGATAATCCCCGACTTGACACCCGTTTTTGGAATACGGGTAATGCACCGCTCCGTGCGGTGATAGACCGCAGAGGAAAAGTGCCACCCGGTGCCAGCATTTTTGCCGGAGACGCTCGCAAAACTCTTTATTTTACTTTGCATCTCAGAGCGGATTTGCCTGATGCAGAGCAGATTCTGTTGCCGGAAGATGAATCGTTGCAGTTGCCTTTCATAGTAGAGGAATTATCTCGTCGCGGCTTTAATTCCATTCTTGTGGAAGCGGGACCAAAATTGCTCCGTTCCTTCATCTCCGCCGCACTTTACGACCGCATCCGGGTAGAGACAAACACCGCCCTTTACGGCACGTCCCCCTTCACGGCACCGAAAATCCCATCCTCGCTCTCCCTCGCAAGCCGCACAAAACTTGCCGGCAACATTATCTCCGAATTTGAAAAATATTAATCAGCTAAAATAGCTAAGGCAGCTAAATTAGCTAAAGGAGCTAAATTAAGCAAAATAGCTAAGGTAGCTAAAATAGCTAAAATAGCTAAGGTAGCTAAATTAGCTAAAATAGCTAAGGTAGCTATCTCAGCTAAAAAAAAATAGCTGAGCTCGCGACTCAGCTATTTCCTATATCATTTTTCCGGCAGATTACAATTCCGGAGGTACAATCTTTACGATTGGCTTTGCTTCCCAACCTAGAGCAGAAGCACCAAGCACGGCAGCATCAGCCTCTTTAAGCTCGGAAAGGAGAATTTTCACTTTACCCTTCCAGAGAGGCATCATATTCTTTTCCATAGAGTTGCGGAGCGGTTTCATCAGAAGTTCGCCACTCTTTGCAAGACCACCGAAGAGGATAAATGCTTCAGGTGCAGAGAATGTTGTGAAGTCTGCAAGTGCTGCACCAAGGATATCACCCGTGTATTCAAATACGTCCTTAGCGAGCTTGTCTCCTGCGATAGCTGCATCATAAACGTCTTTTGATGTGATATCTTCCGTTGGCATATTGCGCAGAATTGACGGCTCATTGCGGATTTCCAGGAATTCGCGTGCCGTGCGTGCTACACCTGTTGCTGAGCAATATGCCTCAAGACAACCTGTGCGACCGCAACCGCAGAGACGGCCATTGTTGCGTTTTACCACAACGTGACCCAATTCGCCTGCAAAACCATCATGACCATACACCATCTGACCGTTGATAACGATACCGCTACCTACACCTGTTCCGAGAGTAATCATGATAAAGTCTTTTAACCCCCGTGCGGCACCGTAAGTCATTTCGCCTATCGCTGCAGCATTCGCATCATTGGTGATGGCTACAGGAATACCGAATTTTTCGCTTACAAGCTGTGCAAGTGGTATTGGGGTAGGCCATGGGAGGTTTACACCGTCCTCAATAGTACCTGTGAAATAGTTTGCGTTTGGAGCACCGATACCGATTCCGTGAACTTTATCTACAGCATCGTTCGCTTCAATAAGTTTGGTGAGTTCTGCGTATAACTCATCGATATAAGCATCTATAGTGCTGTGTTTTGCTGTTTTAATAGATGAACTGGCTATGACTACACCGCGAGCATCTACAATTCCAAATACGGTGTTTGTTCCACCGATGTCGATTCCTACGACGTAAGGTTTACTCATGATAGAAAAATTTAATAGTAAGTAGTGTTAATTGATTATTGCAAAGATAAGTATTTTTCACTAATGATAGCCACTATTATCGCTTTTTTTCTTAGAGCCTGTTTCATAATAAATGTTAAATCCTTTTTGCCCTATTTTTTTTTCACCAAATGTGCCTAATTTTCCTCAATTCTGCTAAATCCTCAAATTAGCAATATAGCTTAAGCAGCGAAGGTAGCCGTCTTAGCTAAATTAGCTAATTCTCAAATCAGCATAATAGCTATCTTAGCTAAATTAGCTAAACTAGCTATCTTAGCTAAATTAGCTAAATTAGCTAAATTAGCTATCTAAGCCAAATTAGCTAAAGCAGCTAAAGTAGCTAAATTAGCTAAAGCAGCTAAAGTAGCTATCCAAGCTAAAATAGCTAAATTAGCTATTTTTTGCATAATTCTCCACTTTTCTCCCCCCCCCCTTATAAATTTTTGTTACAAAACAGTTAATATTTTGCTATTTTACTTTATAAAATGTACTTTTCGCTTTATAAATTCGCCTTTTTGTGAATTTTTTATAGAATATTGCATAAATTTTACTATTTATTCCAAAAATTATTTGTACCTTTGTATGCGGAGTTAAAGAAACTCCCTCCATCATCATTCGGCTATTCCACAATAGCATAAATAGTTTTTCATAAGCAATAGATTTTGATTTGTAGTATATAGCTACGCCGTGAGGCGTGGCTATATATTTTATACCTATCGCATATCGCCAAGATGCAAGCTCGGTGGAGCTTAAAGAAATGCATAATTCATAATGCATGATTCATAATGAACTTGCGGCATCTGTAATGAACCTGTGTAGTGAACCGGAAGTCCTATCGTGTCGGAGACACGATAGGGCTACACGCCCTGGAGGGGCGTGGTTGAGGTAAACGCCGGGTTCAGCCTCGTAGAGGCTTAACCCGGTGACGGTGAGCCAAATAGGATATACGAGCCTTGGAGAGGCTCGGTTGTGATAATGAACTCATAAGCAAATTTGTTACCACAACCGAACCCCTCCAGGGTTCGATTGATGGGTAGTAGTCTGCCTGTCACCGGGTTAAGTGTCTCCGACACTGAACCCGGCGTTTACCACAATTAAAGCCCCTCCAGGGCTTTTCATGAGGGTGTATCAAAATTCGATATGCCCTCTTATGTTAATATATTGTAAAATAT
>JBJECR010000109.1:0-8810 GCA_051871275.1 Muribaculaceae bacterium
ATTATGTATCAATTTTTTACAAAAAAATTTTTATTTGCAAGTGTCAAACTCCCGCTATGCGAGCGGCAGCGAGCAGGGCTGAGAGGGCAGAGTGCTCCGAGAACTCCGAGTGCTCCCCATAAAATTATGCAAAAATGAGAGGGAATATTTAACAAACAAATGTTAAAAAGAGGTTTCAGGAAAATAAAGTGTAACATTTTCATGATTTTCTTTGTAGTTTTATTGAAAAGTATTACCTTTGCAGATGATTTAAGCAATAATATACAATATTCATTTTATATGCATATATATTATGGATAAAAGGTAAAAAAATACATTTTCACATTAAACTGTATAAAATACATTTTTTATTAAGCAGCAGTCACATTTAAGAGAAGATTCACATTCCGGCAAAATTCATGTTTAGGCGAAAAAAATATCGCCGAGCAGCAAAAAAACTCAGACAGAAACAACTAATCAAACATATTACATTAACTAAAAAAATTTCGTTTCCAATGAAAAAATTTTTTACTACACTTTTCGTATTCCTCGCTTGTTTAGCAGCGTCTGCGACTAATGTCCAGTTAGATATAGACGATGCAAGCAGAGTGAAAATTCAAGTTAATTATGCCGACTATGAAGTAGTTAGCGGTATTAACAACATTGATGTTCCTCAGTACGGAAGCATTGCCGTTAATGCGACAGATGATGCATACCTTGTATCTGTCACCAAAACTCTTAACGGAACAAGTTCGGATATGTACGTCAACGGTTCCAAATCCTGCAACATTTACCTCTATGATACAGATGAAGGTGCCGTTTATAAAATCACTACTCTTGCAGCAGCAGATGCAGTTGATTCCAGCATGCAAATATACGTAGATAATCCTGCAAAAGTTCAGGGTTACATCTCTGAAACATACGTTTATCCTACATTCGTAGAAGGCTGGCAAGAATTTAAGTTTGCTTCCGCTATTGAAAAAACTCTCCAGATTAAACACCAGGATTACGGTTCATACCTCTATCAAGTAAAAGTAAATGATGAAGTGGTTGCAGACCAAAACGGATACTACAACATCACCATGGCAGACGGTATGAAACTTGAAATTTTTGCAGAATTTCCTGATGAAAAAGTACCTGTAAAAGTAAACGTACCGGAAGGACTTGAAAACATCATTACTTCTTTCCAGGTTGACAATGTGGAAACGACAGGCTACCTTGAAGAGGGCTTTGAAGTTCAACTCGGTTCAAAAATTTACATCACGCTGAACACTACGGACTACGCCCTTGATTCATTCACAGTAAACGGTTCCGTATATAACTATTACAGCTACTATCAGTCTGTTATCACAGCAGAAACCACTATTGACATTGCCGCTCACGCATACACAATGCTCAATGCCACACTGAATGTGACAGACCCAAGCCATATCACAGTATATAAAGGTGACTACTACAACAATAACACCATCGCCCTGACAGGCACATCAAACGAAATCCAAGTGAGCGAACAAGTGGGCAAAATCATGATTCGCAAAGCAAACGGATGTGTTATAGACCAAGTGCTTGCAGGCGAAAATGAAATCACTGCAGACTACGGCGGTTACTACACAATTTACGTTACTGACGGTATGGTAATCAACGTGACATCACACGTTAAGGAACGCAACAATACATTTATTTTATACCTTGACGATGCAAGTCTCGCAGCATACGGAAATGCAGTAAACTACAGCGATGAAGACCGCACCTCTTATACTCTGCAGACAGGCTACAACAGCCTTAAGTTTGATGAAACAACAGACCTTCCAATCCAAGTTGCATTCTGGGGACCAAGCACATGCTACGCATACTTCCTTGATGAACCATGGGCACCAACATACTCAGGCGGTACAACATACAACTTTGACAACGTAGGAAACGGCTCTGTTGCCAAATTCTACCTTGCAGGCGAACCGGCATCTTGCGACGTAACCTTCACCGTAAACGGTGATGCTGAAAAGATTGAATGTGTACGCGATATTATAAATCCTACAGAATTCTCAGACATCACAGTACTTGCAGGCACTCAGTTCAACTTCTGCATCAAAGAAGATGAAACACTTATAAAAGTAACTGCAAACGGCGAAGTAGTAGCAGAAAATACGGGTTCCGCATCATTCTCAGTAACAGGTGATACAAACTTTGTAATCGACGTTACTTCCGGCATTGCATCAATCAATGCAGACAACAATGGTGAGAAAACGGTTTACAACCTCCAGGGCATCCGCGTAAACGGTGACTACAATACACTTCCTGCAGGACTTTACATCGTAAACGGACAGAAAGTACTTAAAAAATAACAAAAAAAATAAATTTTTCACACTAAAAGAGATTCCATGAGATTCACATTTTTGGCAGTTCTGGCTGCCGCATCTATTGCGACAGCCTCTGCTCAAAGCAATCTTGATTTGGTGAGCCAAGCAGAGCTTCACCGGATAAGGCTTGAGCAAAAACAAACGTTGGAACAAAGCAAAAAAGTGAATAGACTCCTTAAACGTGAGAGTGGCAGTGCCACTACTCACGTTTTGGGTATTATTCGCCTTGCCAACGGAACAGACAGTAAATCACTTGAAAACGAGGGCGTAAGCGTACTCGGCAGCCGTCACGGCTTTGCATTTGTGGCAATGCCGGTGGAAGAAGTAGAGCGAGTTGCAAGCCTTAAGTGCGTAAGTCGTTTTCAGATAGCACGCGAAGTAAGCGTGAATAATAATCTTGCACGCGAAGCTTCCGGAGTAAACAAAATTCACTCTGGTGAAGACCTGGATCAGGCTTACACCGGAGCAGGAATAATAGCCGGCATTGTTGACGTGGGAATGGACCCTAACCATATCAATTTCCGCAACGGTGACGGAACATCACGCGTTAAATTCCTGGCTTCCAGCAGTATAAGTTCTTCCACAAGCAATCCTATTTCCACTCGTTTTTACGATGACACAAACATCAAAAACTTCAAGACCGACGATGCCACCACGTACCATGGCAGTCACACCTTGGGAACAATGGCAGGCGGCTACAAAGGTCTTGTGACGTATGCCGTGGAAAACAATGATGCAGAAAAAACCGCATCAACAGTGGAAGGAGCAAACCCATACTACGGTATTGCATACGATTCAGACATCGCAATTGCTACAGGTCCGCTTTACGACGCCGTGATTGCGTACGGAGTGGATTACATTCTGCAGTATGCATCCGAGGTGGGCAAACGAGCAGTGATAAACCTCTCTATCGGTAGCAACATGGGGCCACACGACGGAAATAGCCTTATAAATCAGTACCTTGACGCCTGTGCCAAACAAGACAACGCACTCATCTGTATGTCGTCCGGCAACGAAGGCGATATGAAAATTGCTCTGAACAAGACACTTACCGCCACAGACAATACTTGCAAAACATTCGTTATCGGTGGCGAGCAAATGCTGCAAGACGGCAGTATAGTATTTGCCCGTGCAGGACAAACCGCCATTTACAGCGACACGGAAAAGCCATTCACCCTCTCAATGGTGGTATATAACAAGAAGCGTGCACGCAATGCTCGCATATTCCCAATGGCAGACCCGACCGATGAAAGCAATAACGGTGTGGGCAAATATTGGATATCTTCCGAAGACTACCAGCAGAGCAGCACCGATATTCTTGACACACAGTTCGGTACATACTTTGACGGCTACGTAGGCTGCGGCTGGAGCTACAACGAGGATAGCGGCAGATTTTACTGTCTTGTGGATTATTACCTGATAAACACCACAAGCAATGCAGACGACAGCTACACTTTCGGCTTTATCGCCACAGGTGAAGAAGGACAAAGACTTGACGTGTTCTGCGACGGCACATACGCCACTCTCGGCAGCCAAGGCATAGAAGGCTGGGACGACGCCTCCACAAACGGAAGTATTTCCGATATGTGTACGGGATATAACGTCCTTGCCGTAGGTTCCTACAACACACGCAACGATTTCCCGGCACTTGACGGACTCTGCTACCACTCTACGGAGACCTTCACACCCGGCAAGATATCAAGTTTCACCTCATACGGCACACTGATTGACGGCAGAAATATGCCTGACGTTTGTGCACCGGGTGCTATAATTATTTCATCTACAAACAGTTACTACGTAGATGCAGTGGCAGAAGCATACGGTGAAGCAACACGCAATCAGAATCAGGCAATAGTATCTGAAGCAGACCGTGACAACTACTGGTACTGGGCAATAGGAACGTCTATGGCATCGCCATACGTTGCAGGTTCACTCGCACTCTGGGTGGAAGCAGACCCGAACATCACTATTGACGATGTGAAAGACATCATCAAGGCTACCGCTATCCGCGATAACGATGTGCTCACCGTAGATGACCCAATCCGTGCGGGAGCAGGCAAATTTGATGCATACGCAGGACTTAAAGAGGTAATCCGCCGTGCAGGTGTGGGCACTATCAACGCCGATGCAGACAGCCGCCTTATGGTGAAAGCACTTGGCGGCAAACAGTATGAAGTATTTGTGAACGGTGCAGATAACCTGAACGTTACCCTCTGCGATATTTCAGGAAAAACAGCTTTTGCAGACACCTTCAGCGGTGACGAAGCAGTGATGAACCTCTCTTCACTCGCTCCGGGCATATACGTGATGAACGTGAACCGCCGTTACACTCAGAAAATAATAATCAAATAAAAACTTGTATATGAACTATTTAAGAAAAATTACGATAGGCCTTTTCAGCCTTGCTTGCCTTGCGGCTGCAGCACAGGAAGAAACACCTATTATCGACATCAAAACGAATTCCTACGCTCAAAACGGAGAGTCAAACGTGGTGACGGTGCTAATCTCCGGCATTGAAGCGGATTATATTGACGTGGACTGCGGCTTCGGACTTCAAGAATACACCCTTGAAGCACGCGGATTTGATGAAGAATCCGGTTCACTTACGGGTACTTACATCTCATGTAACGTTTCCAAAGACGGCTACATCAAGATTTACGGTAACGCAGCAAACATAGATATGCTGAACATTGACGGCTGCTACGTTACAGACATTGAAATGAGCAGCCTTGTGAACCTGGAGGTTTTCAACTGCGAACACAACGAACTGAACGCCCTGGACCTGAGCAACAACAAGAAAATCGTGATGCTCTATATGGACGACAACCCATTCACAGTTTCCGCTCCTATCATCGGTGAAAAACCGGACCTCGTACTCCTGGAAATGGGCAAGACAGACAAGGTTGACCCTAATTTCAACCTCTCCAACTACCCTAAAATGGTAAGTTTCAGCGCATACGCAAACAGCGGTCTCACTTCCATTGACCCCACAGGTTGCCCTGAACTTCAACGCCTTTCCATAGACGTTACTCCGGTGAGCAGCATTGACGTTTCCAAAAACGAAAAACTCACTATCCTCAACGTTAGCGACACGAAAATCACGTCACTTGACTTGAAAAACAATACGAGCCTGATGCAGCTTTACTGCAGCCACTCCGCATCCGGTTTTTCAGACTATAAAATCAAGGAACTTGACCTTTCAAACAACGTTTTGCTGACTTACCTCTTTGCGAGCGACAACGAAATTTCCTCCATAAACGTTGCCGGACTAACGTATCTGCAGGACCTTGTGCTGAGAAACAACCGTCTTTCTTCCATAGACGTTTCTCAAAACACAAATCTGAACAGACTGTTTCTGAACGGAAACTATTTTGACTTCACCACTCTCCCACTCCCGGGCGAATGGAGCGAATATGAGTATGACCAGCACCCGCTCTCCGTGGCAAAAAGCCAAAAAGTGGGAACAACGATTGACCTTTCAGACAAAATCATCCGCGAAGGCACAAACACCCTCGCCGCTCTCTTCAAAACCAGCGAATCAAACCCCGGCGTTTACACCGAACTCGCTGCCGGAACATACTACACTTACGAAAACGGTAAAATCACCTTCCTCAAAGAAGTTTCAGACTCCGTTTATCTCGCATTTTACAACGATGCATTCCCTGACACGGAATTTTCTTACAAACCGCTGACCACTAACCGCTTTATGGTGAAATCCGAAGCAAAATACGGTCAAGACGACCTCGCTTTCTCTTTCACGGCACCACTGCTTTACAATGCGGAAGTAAGCCTCACCATAGGTATGGACGGTGCAAGTGTGGAAAATCCAAAAACAGTGTATGTTGACTTTGGCGACGGCACAAAAACACCTTTCAGCATCACTTCACAGGAAGCGGAAGAAAGCGGCAAGTGTACAGGCGTTACGGAAAGAGGTCTTATAAAAGTATATGTACCTGAAGGCGAGACAATTACAGCACTTGATATGGAAGGATTCTATATTTCTGCAATAGACCTTACAGCACTCAAGTCACTCCGCACGCTCCGCCTTGCCAATACAGAACTTTACAGTATTGACCTGACCTGGAACCGCTGTCTGCAAAAACTTGAACTCACAGGCAACCACCTCAGCACACTCAACATTCGCGGTGCAAACGATGCATACCAGAAAAACGTGCTTACCGATATCAACCTCAGCAACAATGAGATGACAGAGGTGACACTGAACGATATGCTCACTATCCACCACCTCAACCTGAGCAATAACAAACTCACGGAACTCTCTTTCAAAGACGGTGACAACCTTGAAACACTCAACGTTTCCGGCAACCAACTCACTTCCGTGAATATCTCTTACAGCACTCAGCTCGCTTACCTGAACATTTCAAACAACCTGATTTCATCTCTGGTGATGCCGGATACCTACAATCTGGAATACTTTGACTGCTCAAACAACGCATTCACATTCCTCAACTTGCCAAGTCCGACAAATGTTCTCCACTATATCTATGCACCTCAAAACGATATCACTATCGCCACTAAATGCCCGAGCGTGGACCTCTCCGAACAAAACATTGAAGGAAAAACAACCTACGTCTGGAAACAAAGTAACGGCACTGAAATAGTGAAAGGCACGGATTACACGGAAGAAGGCGGAAAAACAGTATTCCTCCAGCCTGTATGGGGCAAGAAAGTGTATTGCGAAATGGAAAATACTCTCTTCCCGGGTCTCACCCTCAAAACCACAACCACCGAGGCGGCTAACAAACCGGAATACGTATTTGCCACTTTCACCACTACAAGCAATGTTGAAAGCGAGATAATCCTCTCCGGCACAGGCTTTAACACTACGGTTTATATCGACTGGAAAGGCGATGGCATAGACTTGCAGCAATATGTTCTCCCATATTCTTACAATTCATACACTTTCCCGGTTAAGACGTACGCAGGTGCGGAAGTTAAACTGTACTCATACAGCAATCCTTCAAACCTTGACGTGTTCAGCCTCAGCAACGTTCCTATGAGCAACTTTGACGGCTCAAAACTTTCACAAGTGACTTGCATAAACCTCACAGGTGCAGGACTTTCTGAAATCACTCTGCCGGAAGAAAAATCTAAACTGACAGAACTTTTGCTGGATTTCAACAATCTCACAAGTGCAAACTTCAGTGAATATCCGCTCTATTTGCTCAGCCTCAACGACAACAGCATAGAAAACTTTGATGCTTCTCTCTATACAAACCTCGGCTTGCTGTCACTCTCAAGCAACGGACTGAAATCCATAAAATTTGACAATTCTCAGCTTTGGTCACTGGATCTTGCGAACAACGACCTCACAAGCGTGGATCTGACAAAACTCCCGGAACTCCAGCAGGTTACTCTCTCTGAAAACTATCTTTCAAGCCTTGACATAACCGGTAATCCAAACCTCCGCGTACTCTTTGTGGATTACAACAACTTCAAATTCAGCACTCTTCCGCTCGGAACCGGTCTTTCACTTTACACTTACGCAAATCAGGCTCAAATAGAAATTACTCCTAACGATGGCGTAGTGGATCTTTCTTCAGAAGCAGTGGTGAACGGAGTTGAATCCACTTATCGCTGGTTTATCGGTATGCCGTCTTACGATGACTATGGTGAACTCGTGGGCGAGGAACTTTACATCGATGATGAATACACCCTTGAAAACGGTGTAACAACGTTCCTCACAGACATAGACTACATCATGTGCGTAATCCAAAACACTCAGTTCCCGAACCTTGTGCTCACCACTCCGTTTATAGATGTTACTGCGGGCGTTGAAGATGTTATCGCAGACAGCATCAATTCTTCCGTAACGGTAAGCGGTAACACCGTGACTGTGAACTGTGCTGAAAATGCCAATGTACGTCTCTACGGCACAAACGGCATCCTCTACAACTCTGCAAAGGCTACCAACGGCACTGCTCAGTTCAGCAATCTCTCATCAGGCGTTTATATCGTCACTGTAGGAAAGAAAGCTGCTAAAATCGTGGTGAAATAATCTCACAAAACGATAATACCTCAAAAATTGGCTAAGTTTTACCGCTTAGCCAATTTTTTTTGCTTTTAAGGGCATTTAAGGACGAAATGAAGCCCGAAATTTATGCTATTAGTGCGATTTTACAACTTTTTTGATGGAAAAGGAGCATTTTTTTGCCTTAAAATTTGCACAATCAAAAAAAACTATCTACTTTTGCAACGCAATTCCCAAGAGGGGTATGCAATCCGCTTCAATAGCTCAGTCGGTTAGAGCACCTGACTGTTAATCAGGGGGTCGTTGGTTCAAGTCCATCTTGAAGCGCAAATTTTCAAAACATAACAACTATGCTTCAATAGCTCAGTCGGTTAGAGCACCTGACTGTTAATCAGGGGGTCGTTGGTTCAAGTCCATCTTGAAGCGCAAAAAAGAGGGTGTATCAAAATTCGATATGCCCTCTTATGTTAATATATTGTAAA
>JBJECR010000110.1:0-8672 GCA_051871275.1 Muribaculaceae bacterium
GCACCAAGATGCAAGCTCGGTGGAGCTTGCAGCATCCCAAGCAAACCGGGATAGCGTCAAGATGCAAGCTCGGTGGAGCTTGCGGCATACCAAGCAAACCGGGATAGCACCAAGATGCAAGCTCGGTGGAGCTTGCGGCATACCAAGCAAACCGGGATAGCGTCAAGATGCAAGCTCGGTGGAGCTTGCGGCACTGCTACCATGCGGAATGAACCTGGACATGTGCCGTTTCGGAGACACGGCACATGTGAGCAGTCCTGGAGGGGCGTGGTTGTGGGAACCCTTTAGCCGGACGCAGTTGCTTAGTGCTAGTCAAGGCTTGCCTTGGTGCACGATACGAAGCAAAGCAACAAGTCAAACGCCGGGTTCAGTGTCGGAGACACTTAACCCGGTGACACACAGACTACTACCCCTAAATCGAACCCTGGAGGGGTTCGGTTGTGGTAACAGATTTGCTTGTGAATTCATTATCAAAACCGAGCCTCTCCAAGGCTCGTATATCTTATTTGCTTCACCATCACCGGGTTAAGCCTCTCCGAGGCTGAACCCGGCGTTTACCACAATTGGAGCCTCACCGAGGCTCCCCATCATCAGCGTGTCTCCGACACACTGATGATGTCCGCTACTCTTCATTTTTTTCAAAAAACCCCACCAAAATTCAATACATTTCATAAAAAATCATTAAATTTGCGTGAAACTTGACATATCAGCATACTTTGCTATAAAGAAAGGAATCATGCATACTGAGGTAGAAAAAGACACCACTGCACTCGTCATAGGCGAAAACACTATGGCACAGGACATTATCACACAACTCACACAGACGGGACACACCGTGGAACACAGAAAAGACACCACAAACACACTTATCCCCGACACCTGCCGTGAAATTGTGATACTCACCCCTTTCGTGCCAAGCCAAAACACCTTACAGCCAGACACCAACGCACTCGCTATCCTCAGTGACATCTCAAACAGCCTCCAAGAAAAGGGAAAACGTGACATCGTGGTACACCTCCAACTACAAAGTGCCACCACCTTCCGCACACTTTACACCCTCGACCTCAAAAAAGACCTCATTCAGACATTTGAGGTATGCCCCTTCACCTTTGAAGACGCTTGGGCTGAAAAAGTGCTCGTGCAGATGCCCGACACACAAACTCCGGACTACCCTCCCCTGGACAGAGAACCCGTCACCAAAGACAGCAAAAAACACGTACACCTCGTGATTTCCGGCTTTGACGCTCAGGGACAGTCACTTGCGATACATACAGCACTCACCGCACACTTCCCCAACTATAATCCGCAGGACAAGACACCGCTCCGCACACGCATCACCGTGGTGGATAAAAACATCGCAGACTCTCGCGACAAATTTATAGCCGACTATCAGCACCTCTTTGACAACTCTTTTTACAGGCTCATAGACACCGCCGCGAAAGACGTAAAATTCCACTACCCGAGGTACTACGGCGAACGCAGCGACTTCGTAGATGTGGAATGGGAATTTGTGGAAGGCGACATCTGCAGCAGTGAACTCTCATCCAAGCTCGCCGAATGGGCGGAAGACGAAAACAAGCTCCTCAGCATTGCCATCTGCAACGGCAACGACGAGATAAACCTCTCCAAGTGCCTCTCACTCGCAGAACCCGTTTTCAAAAACGCAATACCCGTATTTTTACAGCAAAACTATGCTGAAAAATCCACTTTTGCCTTTGAAGGACAGTACGCAAACGTTTTTCCCTTCGGCAAACGCACGGAAGGCTACAACGTACGTCAGCCGCTCCGCAAAATGGCAAAATTGCTCAACTATTTCTACAATTACAGTTATTCCGAAGGCAAAATCCCCACGTCCATCTCCACAGCGGAAGCGGAAAAAATGTGGACGGAGCAAAAATCGCTCAAACTACGTCTTTCCAGCATCTACAACGTGATGACTATGGCGTGCAAAATGCGATGCCTGAACCATACGCCCGACGATGCAAACGTCTTTTATGCCCTCTCGCAGCGTGAAGTGGAATCCCTTGCCGAAACGGAGCACAACCGCTGGAGCGTGGAACGACTGATTTTGGGCATGAGACCCTGCACAAAAGAAGAAAAAGAAGAAATCCGCCGCGACAGAACACTCAAAAGAGCATACAAAAAGAAAAATATACATTTCGACCTCTGTGCATACCACGAACTCGAAGAAGACGAGACAGGCAAAAACGCACAAGTCTATGACTATGACCTCATTGCAAGCATTTCACTCATAGTTAAATCTTTTGCAGACAGTAATGAACAACAAAAATAATGCATATTACACCATAAAATTTTGCCATACCGATGCCTTTCACGGCAAAGGTCAGCAAATTGCCGCCTGCAAGAGTGAAATTGCTATCGGACAGCAGGAAAGTTGCCAAATCCGTATGGCAAACGACACAAACTTCGAGGACGAACAGTTTGCCGTGATAAAACCCGGTGAAAACGAAGGAGAATGGGTAATTATCAGCACCTCCGAGTTTTATGCCACACAGGTGAACGGCACTGAAATATTCCTGCAGCAAACACTCCGCGACGGTGACAAAATCACCTTCGGCGACTATGAGCAAACTCTCCTCTTCCAAGTTCGCCACGATGAAAATTTCACGGACGCAAACGGCATAAAACACATTCCCGCAGGCATTTCCCGCAGTGTTTTGGCAGCCGTGATACTCCTCCCCGTGCTCCTTTTTGCCGCACTCGGCTATTATATTTATCAGGACAAACAGGAAGAAAAAATCTACGCTGCCACAATAGACGATGCCAAAAACAGTGTACTGCAAATAGCCGTGGATTCCGTGTATTATGTGATGAACACGCCGGAAAGCAGTGAAATTATAGACTCTTATTCATACATCACGGAGGCAGGCTATTCCATCACCGGTACGGCATTTATAACGAACGACGGCAGAATCGTCACCGCTCGCCACTGTATAGAACCGTGGCTGAACGACCCCGAACTTACGGAAAAATTGCCCGAGGAAATTTCCGCTACCCCTACCCGCTGGGCTATCCTGGCAGAAACGCACAATCTGACCACAGAAAGCGACACCACTTACGCCACCGTTGCCGTGTGTGAATTTTTTGACCACTGCAACAAACCATTCGGCACAAAAATCCTCTCCTCCGCTTTCATCTACGATGACAGCAGAGACAACATAATTGAAACCGGTGACTTTGAAACCGCCTGGTATGTACGCAGCATCAAGGACACGCCGGCTTCAAAAGACATGATGCTCGGCGATGTGGCATGGGTAGCAACAGACAGCATAGGCTCAATCGCACTCGCAGACAGCACTTTCTTCAGCACCCTGAATATGGGCACGAAACTCACTTTTATAGGCTATCCGCAATACAAAACCACAGGACTGGAAACGGAAGACGGTGTGATAAAACTCAATTTCACGCCCGGCGACATGATAACTCACAACGGCAGCCTCATTCACGGCTATTCCGGCGGTCCCGTAATCATAGTAAACGGCTCTAAAGCAACGGCAATCGGCGTTCTCTCCAGAATAGACCCCACAGGCGGCGAAAGAAGTTATTCCGTGCCTGTCACAGAACTGAAAGGAGGTGAAAATGAGTAATTTAAGTCAAAACGGTTGCTCCGTAAGCCTCTCTGCCGGCTATTTCACGGAACTGCAAATCTGGACGCTTATCAGAGACATCATTTCAAAAATAAGCACCGCAGGACAAGTAGCCATAGAGCCGAAAAACGTATTTATTTCCGGAAGTTCCTTCGTTCTCGGCAAAAACACCGAAGCGTCAAAAGAATTTACCGCACCCGAGCAGACAGGCAAAGACACAACACCAACGGAAGCCGGCAAAATCTGGCAAATAGGTGCCACTGCCTATTATCTCTTTATGGGTTGCTCCGTTTTTGCCGGTTTCGGCGGCAAAATACAAACTGCGGACTCCGAAGTGCCGCAAATGCGAAAAGACTTGCCGCTGCTGAGCGAAACCATAGCTCATTGTCTCTCATTCGACCCTGCAAATCGCCCTGCGGCTGCAGAACTGCTCAAAACGGCGGAAACGGAAATTGCCCGCTGCAAAAAAAATCCTACAAAAAGAAAACTCAAATTAACAGGTAATCATATAATAACTCACAGTAAAACCACATACTGGAAAGAAAAAATGGAAGAATAAAAACTTAATAATCAAAGAATTATGAAAGCATTAAGAAAAATTATCACCATAGCCGCAATTTTATTCGCATCCGCCTCACTCCAAGCACAAAGCATCAGAGACGCGGAATTGTCTAAAATAGTAAGTGCCGTAAAACTCCTCCGCACAGGTACTCAAGAAAACTACGAAAAAGCAACACAAATCCTGACAGACGACAACAAATGGACCGCTATGAGCGAAACAGGTGCCGTACGCAGCGAAGAATGTTCCATTAAAGACAAAGTTAGTCGCTTCAAACTGAACAGAATACTCTCCAAAGCTGAAAGCGGACGCAAATACGTTTCCACTCACGGCGATATGATAAACGGTGAAGATGCTCGTTATGACTATTCCCTCTATGAACGCTCACTAAAAGCCGGAAAATCAGCATCTTACACCCTCAAAGGCAGAAGCGGAGAACAAACATTCGTCATAGTCCCCTACTCCCCGAAAGCAGACATTGACGTATCACTGAAATTGGGCAACAGCCCCATAAAATTTACAAAAGAAAAACAAGCCGACGGAACAGTGATAGTTCGCTGGACGGAAAAAACTCCTACCGGCAAAACTCCTATCACCATCTCACTCACAAACAAAGGCACTGAACCACAGGCATTTGTAATAATAAACCACAATACAAGAAAATAATAAACCATCATTCAAAATATCATTTTCACTTATGAGACTTACGAACTTAAGAGCCGCTTTCACGGCTATGATTATGCCGATTGTCCTACTCGCAACCGCACAACCGGCACCTCACCAAATGATTCAAACGGATTCATGGCAGGTTTCCGTAAACGAAATGGAACAACACCGCCGCGAACGCATCACTACAATTGCGGAAGAACTCCAAGAAGCGGGTATGACACGCAGTTTCGGCACCGATATCCTCAAAGCCGTAGGTTTTTCCGCTATCTCAACCCTCGTTGACGTTGTGGCTACGGAAACTGTAAACCTTGCCAAATACCGCAAACGCCAGAAAGCGGAATGGATGAGAATGATACAAAATGAATGTAACTACACAGACAGCATCTCCTCTATAAAAGGTCTCAAAGACTTCTACAAAGAAAACTCAAGCTACGGTGCTCTGGACCCTTCAAACATAAACTTTGACGGCATCACAATCCGCGGCATGAGAAACGGCGACGAAGTGGTATTCATCACTTGCCACATTGACACCACTCGACTCGAACACCTCTTCCGCCACAGCAAATTCCACCTCGTGATAGACTCCATAGCTTTCAACCCCTTCGTTTGCCACCTGCCAAACCTTGCAGCAAACGGTATCCGCCTTATGGAAAAATCTGAAACAGAAAGAGATAACTCTTTCACTTTCTCTGAACGAAACCACCTCACTATAGGCATGGAAATGGAACTCTATTCATCTTGGATAAACGAAGCCGTGATGATTCAGCAAAACGTGAAACTCGGCACTTTCAAATTTAACGTCACTATTCCGGACCACGTGGAAATATATCACTACTCCCGTGCACAAATCCAACGCAACATAGATATGCTCGCAAAAGACCCCTCTCTGCGTAACCCTGACGGAAGTCCGCTGGACACTCAATTCGTGGAAATGGAAGGCGACTGCTTTGTTGTGCCACGCTCATTCATGCCACTGTGCCAAAACGAAAGAATGTGGGGCACAGGCGAATACAACATCAAAGTGAAATTCCGCGAAACTTGCCAATTCTCACAAGACGAAACCACAAACGAAAAACTCAAACACTGGCATAAAGACTACGAACAACTCCGCAAAATGCAGAAAAAGAGCAGCGAAGTAAACGAGTATTTCCGCACTATCTGGAATCAAAACAAAGACAACATCATCAAAACCACTGTAAAACAAGGTCTTAACACCTCACTCCAGTCTGCAGGACTTTCATCTTCCGCTTCCGCAGCCGGAATGTCTGCCGCAGCAGCCGCAGCAATGATGAAAGCAGGTGCCGCAGGAGCTGCCGGTGCAGCAGCCGGAGCCACACCACCCGCAATGCCTAAATAATTGAAAGGGAAATATGATACTGAATGAAATAAACATATCGCGCTGCTTATTAGGCAATTTATTTTTGACAGCAGGTCTCCTGGCTCTTGGAGTGCTGGCAGGCTCATTTATCCTTGCATGGATTTTTGAGCGTTGCTCTTGGGGTCGCTTATGGAGAATGGTGGAAAGAAAACTGCAAATTGGTTTTTCAGTTGTTTGGATAATGGGATTCTGCGTTTATTGCGTGGGAATGTACATTATGCCGGAAAACAACACACTGGATTTTTGGCGACTTTTCAACGTGATGCCAATGGCTATAATCCATGCCTTTGAAATGTTTCTCCTGGAAAGCGATGCCAGTGCAATCCACGCACACTTCCATGAGAATTTTCTTTTTATGACGGTGTTCTCAGTTGTACACTTTTTGGCGGCACTTGTCAGCTTGGCTTTCGTGTTAAAACACTTCGGCTACAATTTGATAGCCTCTGCACGACTGAGATTGGCTCACTCGTTTTTAGGTAAAAATCCGGAAAAACTTTACATTTTCTGGGGCATGAACGAGGCTAACTATTTGCTGGCGGAAAGCATCAAAAACGACCCCGAAGTCAAAAATGAGAATTACAAAATTCTCTTTGTAAAGACCTCTGACGAAGACGATAATCAAAATAATCGCACCGGACTGGACCGCCTTTTTAATTTCTTCTCCGTGAAAAACAAAGAGCTAGACAAACTAAAAAATCTGGAATGTCTTTCCGCTCACTCTTTTCGTATGCTCTCCAAGTGTGAACTCAAAAAAGAGGAAAAAATTGCAGGTGTAAAAATTCTGGATGAAAAACTCGGTTTAGGTTCTATTGTCGAACTGATGAAAAAGACAACCGGAGAAATCTACGTGTTTATGCTTTCCGAAGACGAATCCATAAACCTGAAAGCATCTTCAAACCTCTGCTACGACTCCGATATAAAAAGCATTTTCACAGAGAAAAACAAACTTCACATTTATTGCCATGCTCGCCGCGACTGCGTGAACCGTGTGGCTGAAGATTCTCTTTCCGGAAAGAATATTGAAGTCCACATTGTGGATTCCTCTACCTATAGCATCAACGAACTGAAAAGCAATGTCGATAACCACCCTATCAAGTTTGTGGATATTGATACGGACGACAATTACGGTGCCGTAAAATCATGTTTCAGCAGTTTGGTTGTCGGCTTTGGAGAAACAGGACGCGATGCCGCTCGTTTCCTCTACGAGTTTTCCGCTTTCACATCTGCAGAATCATCAAAAGAAGAGGATGTGCCGAATGGAAACAATGCAAATATCTCTATTTCGTCTTCCGGCTTTATCTGCAATGTTATAGACTCGGAGATGAAACATATTAAAGGAAGATTTCTCTCTACAGCACCGGCATTGGCAAATGAAAACTCCGGTTTTAGCTTCCACAATTACGATGTCAATTCCAAACAATTTCTCAATCTTCTCTACAAAATCAGCAGCAAACTGAACTACGTTGTAGTAGCTCTTGGAAACGACGAGCTAAACATCACCACTGCCATAAAAATCTTTGAATTTGTCCGCAGTCACCGCAAAAATCTGGAAAAATTCAGGATTTACGTAAAATGCAGTGATGCTTCACTGGAAGGTTTCATGAAAAATGTGGAGAATCACTACAATCAAGTTCGTCCGGAACATAAAAATGACGAAAGTATTCCCAAATACATTCAAATTTTTGGCACATACAAGAAAATTTACACATACAAACAAATAATTGAAAACAACTTTGAAAAAGAAGGGAAAGATTATAATGACATGTACTGCAAAGTAAGCGGTAATAATGGAATTAAAGACGTATGGAATACAAGGCATGAAGAACTTCTTAAATCACACAAACTTGACGATTACAGCACACTCCGCAGAAAAGAATTTCAAGACGTGCAGAATGCTTACCATGCTCTGACTAAAATATACATTATGCAGCAAGTTTGTTTAGCTAATCCGAGCAAAACCAAACTTACCGCTCAAAGTCTTTCAGGTATCAAAAATTCCATACCTGATTTTACCAGACCTTCTGCCGGTAAAAGCTTGCTATCGGGCATTATAACCGCTACTAATTTGCCTTTCACGGAAGTGGAACAGCTCATGTTCAGAAATATTGCACGAATGGAACACCTCCGCTGGAATGCTTCACACAGAACGTTGGGCTACGAAAGCTATTCTTCTGTGGAGGACGAAGAAATAAAAGCTGTTCTCAAAAATGTTCACAAATGCAATGAGCAGTTCCGTCTCCATAACTGCCTGATTGATTGGACGGAATTAGACAAAGAATCCGACGAATCAAAATGGACGGACAATAATGGCGAACACTTCCCGGACTATAAACTCTACGATTTTATTACTATTACCACAACACTCAAATTACTGAAAAAAAAATCGTAACTTTGCAAAAATATATGATATGAAACGGACATGAACGGCTTTCGCCAAAGGGAATGAAAAGGGATTTCA
>JBJECR010000111.1:0-8489 GCA_051871275.1 Muribaculaceae bacterium
TCAACCTCCGCCCACGTGAAAAACTTAACTTTGACTCACCAAAAAATTGTTTTTTTCAGACACTTTTATTAATTTTGCATTTGCTGTTGGACTCTACATATCGTTATAATGCGACTTTGCATATCAAAAAAAGGTCTATTCATTTCGATATTCGCAATAAAAATAGTAACTTTGCAACTTGATGGATCAATTTTATGAAATAGCATTCAGCGGCTTCCTTATCGGCGTACTTATATCGGCACCAATGGGACCAACCGGCATACTCTGCATCCAGCGAACACTCAGCAAAGGTCGTTGGCCTGCTTTCGTAACCGGTGTCGGAGCTGCTTTATCAGACCTTATCTACTGTCTGCTCACTGGCTTGGGTCTATCTTTCGTAACAGACTTTATAGAGGCAAATCAAGAAATTCTGCAAGTTCTCGGAAGCATCGCTATTGCAGGATACGCAGCATTCCTATTCAAGAAAAAACCCACACACCAGATAAAAACAAGTTCCGACAAGAAAAACAATTTTTTTGCGGATCTCTGCACCGGGTTCCTCTTCACATTTGCAAATCCGCTGATTCTCTTCTTCAGCATCACTCTCTTCGCCAGATTTAACTTTATCCAGCCGGAATACCACGATTATCACTACATCATCGGCTACGCTTCAATAGTAGTTGGAGCACTCGTGTGGTGGTACTTTATCACATATTCCGTAAACAAGGTAAGAGCAAGGTTTAACTCTCACTCTATATGGATTCTGAACCGCTTTATCGCAACGGTACTGTTTATTATGGCGGTTGTAGGATGCTATATGGGTATTAAAGGATTTATTGCACAATATGCTTGACACGAATAGCACACGTCTGCCGCTTCACATTCCGCACATAGAAGCGTTTGACTCTTTTGACCCCGAAACTATCATTTCAACACTTCAAGATAAAGGCGTTTCAGGCTCTATCGAGCACGCAAACTGGAGCGAATATCAATATAAACCACTCGCCGTGTTTAATGCGGCTCACGACGGCAAATACATCTACATTGATTTCTTTGTACGCTGCAACTATCTGCGTGCCGTAAACAGCGAGGACAATTCGCCTGTCAGCCAAGATTCTTGCGTGGAATTTTTCGTTTCCCCAACTTGCGACAATCACTATTGGAATTTTGAATTTAACTGCATTGGTGCCATAAACGCCTCACATCGCTCTGTCAGAAACAATCCTACGCGTCTGACTCACGAAGAACTGGCTCAGGTGCTTCGCTATTGCTCTTGCGGCACCCGCCCGTTTAACGAAGTAGAGGGACTTTTTGCATGGAATGTGCTGATAGCCGTTCCATTAAGCTTGATTGGAGTGACATACACCGGCTCACCCATAGAAATGACAGCAAACTTCAATAAGTGTGCTTCCGGCACATCACAGCCGCATTTTCTTTCCTGGAATCCTATCGTCTCTGAAAAACCGGATTTCCACCGTCCGGAATGTTTTGCCAAGATAGTGCTGGAATAATAGTTTCCTAAAACAACACTAATTGCCTTATCACAGCAATTTATTGATTATCAACAAATTGCCGGATTATGCTCGTGGTTCGTGACGGAAATTGTAATTATTTCGCAGAGATTCGAAAGCAGACGGGTCTGCTTTCAGCATTGCCGTGTCAGACAGAGGATTATACGACGACAAAAGAGCACTCGGAGCGACTGTAAGCGGCGGAACGGCAGGCTTTTCTCCCGGAAAATCAATACCTAAAGAGAAATGCTGTGACAAGGCTTCCACAACTGCAATCGTAGCACGCACTTTGCCCTCCAGCGAATAACCCGCTATATGAGGTGTCGCAATCACTGCCTTTTCCAAGAGTTCCGGCGAAATAGCAGGTTCACCTTCCCAGCAGTCTATCACTGCGGCTGAAACTGAGCCGGAATCCATAGCACCAAGCAATGACGGAGTGTCAAAAATAGGTCCGCGAGCACTGTTTATCACCACAGGCTTACGCACGAGAGAATTAAAAAACACCTTGTCTGCAAGATGATGCGTGGCAAATTTGCCTGTGCGTGTATGCGGAGTGTGAAACGTAATTACTTCTGCATTTTGTGCTATTTCCGCAAGTGATACAAAGCCGTCGGAACCTTCAGCCTCGGCACGCGGAGGGTCATTGCGAAGCACCGTCATACCCAAACATTCAGACCAGCGGCATACGATAGAACCAACATGCCCTACTCCCACCACGCCTATTGTTTTGCCTTTCACATCTCCCAAAACACTGAGCACGGAGCAGAGAACATACTGTGCCACGGCAGGGGCATTGCATCCCGGAGCACTCACCACCTTTATGTCTCGTTCACGGCAATAATCAAGGTCGATATGATCCGTGCCGATAGTGGCAGTGGCAATAAAACTGCAGCGAGAGCCTCGCAAGAGAGACTCATCACAGCGAGTACGAGTGCGAGTAATCAAAGCATCTGCATCTTTCATCACAGCCGGGGTAATTGCCTCCGCAGGAAGATAAAGCACATCTGCCACGGCATCAAAAATGCCTTTTATAAACGGAATATGACTTTCAATAACTATTTTCATAGAATCGAGCTGCAAAAAACGCTAAATATATCAGCATTATGGAAAGAATACCGATATAACTTCTGTTGGACTGAATATGCGTGGCAAAATAGTGTCCTATCTGGTATGCCACAAGGATATTCAGGAGAGAAATATAAACGTAAATGTTATTGTAATCAACGAATATAAACAAAATTGTGGCAAGCATCAAAATGGTGAGAAAACCGTTGGCAGCACGGATTCGAGAATTATAACTCATCATTTTTATAGCATTCATCACCATAAAAGTGATACCCAAAATTATCGTGACGCCTATAATCACAAGCTGATACCACATTCCGGGCGTGTTTATAGCATCAAGAAAACTCTTGAAATGCGGAAAACGTATATCTTCAATTGTGATAATGCCAAAGCCGAGAAGTATCCACAGCGGTGTGATAAAACCTATCATCGCTGCCACAAAAGAGCGAAAATTCATCACTCTCATCTGGCTGAAACCAACTAAAAGAACCGGGACATATAGGAGAAATGAATATTCAAAGAGCGAAAATGATGCGAGCAAAAAGAATATCAGAAACATTCTGCGTGTGCTTGAAATATCGCTGAAAACGGAGAAAAGAAGCATAGTTATCAGCGACAATCCCACAGCAAGCACTCCGCTGCCGTTAAAAAGCCCCAACACCGCCGGAGATGCCAGTTGCATCACCATAAAGACGCTTGCCACAAGCATGGAAAGAGAACGCATAGTGTTGTACTGCTTGTTCAGCGATATAGCACTTAAAGCCACCGCCACATTCATCACAATGCTCAATGCGGAAGATGCCGTACCGGGTTGAAGCCAATTATTTGGAGATGTAACCACAAGTCCGTTATCGCCCTGAAGAGGAGTTACTATTCCTGCTGTCAAAGCATAAATAACGGCTGCCACAGCAAGGAGCATAAAAAATGCAACGCCGTAGCGATTATGCAAAAAAAGTGTTATATCTCTCGCCCTCAACATCTTATCTATTTGCCATTCCGACAAATCACCATTTGCCGTTCATCAAGTCTTTACCTATATCGCTGCGGAAACGCTTTCCGTCAAAGTCAAAAAGCGAAATGGAACGATAACTGCGTGCCAGAGCATCAGGTATGTCATCTCCAAGTGAACTTACTGCAATCACACGTCCTCCGGAAGTGACAAGAGTGCCTGCCTCAACTATCTTTGTGCCTGCATGGAAAAGAATACTTTCCGTGACGTTTTCGCAGCCCGTGATAACCCTACCTTTTTCGTAACTACCCGGATAACCGTTTGAAACAGCCATAACTGTTACTGCTGTTTGCTGATTCTGTTTCAGTTCCATATCACCGAGGTCACCCTTTGCGGCAGCCTCCACGAGTGGAAGCAAATCAGACTGTATTCGAAGCATCACAACCTCCGTTTCCGGGTCGCCCATGCGTACATTGTACTCTATCACCATAGGTTCACCATCAACTCGGATAAGTCCGAGGAATATAAAGCCGCGGTACGTAATCCCCTCATTGATAAGACCTTGAATAGTAGGTTTTACAATTCTTTCCTCCACTTTTGCCATAAAGACATCATCTGCAAACGGCACCGGGCTTACTGCACCCATACCACCGGTATTCAGTCCCGTATCACCCTCACCTATTCGCTTGTAATCCTTTGCCACAGGGAGAATACGATAGCCGCCACAGCCGTCTGTAAGCACAAAAACAGAGCACTCTATACCACTGAGAAACTCCTCTATCACAACAGTTGCGGAAGACTTGCCGAACATACCGCCAAGCATCTCCGAAAGAGACTTGCGAGCCTCCTCAAGACTGTCTATTATCAGCACACCCTTGCCTGCTGCAAGTCCGTCTGCCTTTAGAACGTATGGAGGCTTGAGTGATTCCAGAAAAGCATAGCCTTCCTCTATGTTTTGAGCCGTAAAACTCTGATAGCGAGCCGTTGGAATAGAATATTTCATCATAAACCGTTTGGCAAAATCCTTGCTGCCCTCAAGTGCCGCACCTGCCTTTGAAGGACCTACCACAAGAACGTCTTTACCTTCAAAATAGTCGTAAATTCCTGCCACGAGCGGGTCTTCATTACCCACTACAATAATGTCTATCTCCTCTCTTGCCACAAAATCCGCAATAGCCTCAAAATCAAGAGGTGAGATATTCACATTTGTGCCGTATCGACCTGTTCCACCATTGCCCGGAGCAATAAAAAATTTGCCCATTAGAGGTGACTGAGACAGTTTCCAAGCCAATGCCGATTCACGACCACCGGAACCGAGTAAAATGACGTTTTTCTTTTCCATAATGCCAAATAGTATTATTTAATATAATTAATCCTCCGTATCTTTTTTGCGACGGTGACGGAGAGCCTTTTCACCGGAAGGCAGAGACGGACGTTTGCCCTGTATAGACTTCAGTGCATGCACGTTTCTGCGTGATGCAAACGGATTTTCAGAGTCCGAAGCAGTAAATTTTTCTTCAGCAGCAAAATTGCCCGGCTTTCCGGATTTTCCGAATTTGCCTTTTTTGCCAAATCTCTCCGACCTGTCCGACCGGTCTGACTTTCTTCCTTTATCACCTTTAGCGGATTTGCCACCGAAACCGCCCTTGCGAGCCTTCATTTTCCACTCGGCATCCGTCAGGCGACGTGCAGGCTTGTCTTTTGTATCCTCCTCATTTTTATCACTGCGGAGAGAACCGCCTGCAGTTTTGAAGGACTTCATATCGCCTTCAAAAATCACATATTCACGGAGTTCGCACTCAAGTTCGCCGTTCAGGAGAGGCGTTTTACTTGAAGCGGCAAGACCGATAGCGTCAAAATATTCCTTTTTGTAACTTATAATCCATGCAGTGTAGCCTTTGAAAACAAATTTGAGCTTGTTGCCGATAAGGTTGTAAAGTCCTTCCATATCTTCCGAGCCGATTCGTTCCCCGTACGGTGGATTGGTAATCAGCACACCTGCTTCCGGTGCTTCCTCCCACTTGGAGAGCGGCTTAACTTGCAAATCAATGTACTTTGCAAGTCCTGCATTTTTAATGTTTTTACGAGCTATTTCCACAGCCACGGGCGACATATCCGCACCGTAAATCATACATTGCGGAGTGCGTTCTGCGGAATCATCGTTATATATTTTGTCATATAGTTCTTGGTCAAAATCATTCCAGTGTTCAAAGGCATAGTTTTGGCGATAAACACCCGGATTTATGTTTGCTGCAATGAGTGCCGCCTCAATAAGGAAAGTACCGCTACCACACATAGGATCCACGAATGGTGTTTCCCCACGCCAGCCGCTCTTAAGAATAATACCTGCTGCAAGCACCTCATTTATAGGAGCTTCCGTCTGTGCCACACGCCACCCGCGTTTGTGGAGCGATTCACCGGAAGAATCCAGAGAAAGGGTAAGTCTATTGCCTGCAATATGCACATTTATCATCACATCTGCATCTTTAAGACGCACTCCCGGACGCTTGTCTGCACCATATTTGTCTTTGAACCAATCCACAATGGCATCTTTCACACGGTATGTGACAAAACGGGAATGAGTGAAATCATCTGAATAAACCACGGAATCGATAGCAAACGTCTTGTCAAGCGAGAGTACCTGTTCCCAGTCGTACTCTTTCACCATATCATAGAGGCTGTCCGTGTCGGAAGCAATAAATTTATATATCGGTTTTAATATTCGGAGTGCAGTGCGGCAACACATATTAGCCTTATACATCATCTCCAGGTTTCCCTCAAAGGACACCATACGTTTGCCAACAGTCACATTGTCGGCACCAAGCCCGCGAAGCTCATCTGCAAGCACTTCTTCAAGTCCTTGGAAAGTCTTCGCCACCATTTCAAAATTTTGGCTCATTGCAATTAGTTCAAATTATATGTATTTTTTATTCTGAATATTCTTAAAAACACACCGAATTGCCTCTCTCGGCAGGCAGTTTCCGTTTTCTTTGTGCAAAGTTACTCATTATTTCTCTTTGTAGCACAATTAAATATTTGTTATTTGTCAATATTCTTTATAATTTTGCAGAGCATTGAAAAATGCGAATAAAAAAACATTGACCAAAATGAAAAATCTTATCCTTTTTGACAATTCCACAGACAAGACAAACCTCCTGCCTCTCAGCTACACTCGTCCACTTTGCGACATGCGTGTGGGCATTGACACTATTCGTGAAAAATGGGAAGCGGCACTGCCGGGGTACTATTCTATCCTCACGGAGGACTATCTGAACGTGAAATATTCCGCAAATATCTGCGATGACAATATTTTTATCCGCGGAAACATCATTCCTGACGCTGAACTTATCCGTGCCATTGATAACCTCAACATTGGCGAATACCTCTGCAAAGGCGAGGAGATTCTTGCCGTTCGCGGCACCAAGGAGCAGTACGACAACACTGCGGAACTCATAAAAACGGAATACGAAGGCGACTTCCGTGCCGTGCGTTTTCTCTACGATATTTTTACGCTGAACGACACCGTGCTCCGTGATGATTTCACCCGTTTCACTGCCGGGAAAAAGTCACAACCTATCCCTGAGAGCAACACCGTGATTGGCGACCCGAGCCTTATCTTTCTGGAAGAAGGTGCAGAAGTGGAAGGTGCGTACCTGAACACCAAGACCGGACCTATCTATCTTGCTGCAAACTCGGAAGTTATGGAAGGTTCTTGCCTCCGCGGACCTATTGCCGTTTGTGAACATTCACACGTCAATATGGGAAGCAAAATATATGGAGCCACAACAATAGGCCCATGGTGCAAAGTAGGCGGTGAACTGAACAACGTTGTGATGATAGGCTTCAGCAACAAGGCTCACGACGGTTTTCTGGGCAATGCCGTTATAGGCGAATGGTGCAATATCGGTGCCGGATGCGTGGCTTCAAATCTGAAAAACGACTACACGGAAATAAAACTCTGGAACTACACTGCACGCCGCTTTACTCGCACAGGTTTGCAATTTTGCGGACTTATCATGGGCGACCATTCAAAAGCCGGCATAAACACAATGTTTAACACCGCAACGGTGCTTGGCGTAGGCGTAAACGTCTATGGTTCAGGCTTCCAACGCAATTTCCTTGCATCGTTCTCGGAAGGTTCGCGTGCAGGATTCACAGACGTGCCTCTGACAAAGTTCTTTGAAATAGCTCGCCGCGTAATGGCTCGCCGTGGCAGAGAACTCACAGACGCAGACATCCAAATCTTTGAGCAAATAAACGAAATGGCTCACAATTTCAAAATTTAGAGCCTGTAACACTTACGGGAAAAAATCATCCCACCTTGTTTCAAATAGCAAGGCGGGATAATTTCTTTAATATCAGTCAAAAAAGAACCTAATGAGTTTATAAAGGCTCACTCCACTCAAAATTTTCCTTACCTGCACCAATTTCAAAGAAATAGCGTACAATTCCAAGGTCCATTTTGGCATAAAAGCCGATACCGGACTTTTTCAGAGTAACCTTGCCGGCAGAAGTCAGTCCAAACTTAAATTTCTGCTGATTTATGGCAGTTGGAGCAAGCAGAGCCGTTTCCACGCCACGGTAATACCATTCGTATTTTTCACGCGGCTCCACAATTTCAGCCACTTTTTCCACAGTTTTAATTTTATGCGACTGCCCTTGAGTTTCACCGTAGCCGAGTGCTATCACGGATTCTAAGGACTCCCCTTTGCGGATTGTAACAGCATCAGATACAGTGCGGTACGTAAGTGCCACCCAGCAGGAATTAAGCCCGAGTTGCTGAGCGAGCAGCATCACTTTAGCACCATAATAACCGAGAATTTCGTGCTGTTTCTCACCTTTAGGAGCCACAAGGGCAAGATAGTTTTTCACTCCGCGGAAAGCACCGTAATGAGTCAGAAAACTGCCAAAAGCCTTTGGTTCATTCAGCACTAACCCAACTTTCACCCTGGCGGGGTGAGTTTTTGTTGGGGGTCAGGGGGTTG
>JBJECR010000112.1:0-8436 GCA_051871275.1 Muribaculaceae bacterium
CGCTAAGCTCCTTCAGTTCAGGACAAAAATCAATCAAAAATCTGCGACCTCATTTTTTTAACTTTCTTTATGAAACAGGCTCTTTATGGAACAACTTAACCTACCGGACTGCGAACTGCGACTGTGCAAAAACGACGAAGACAACACAATCTCCGTCTATGACATTCTGCGTCAAAAATTCGTGGCTCTAACTCCGGAAGAATGGGTGCGGCAGCACTTTGTACACTTCCTTATTGATAAAAAAAAATATCCGCAGTCATTCATGGCAAACGAAGTGGCTATCCGCCTGAACGGTACATCTCGCCGCTGCGACACCGTGGTGTATGACCGCCACTGCAAACCGCTGATGATTATTGAATACAAAGCTGCAGACGTAAACATCACACAAGCCGTTTTTGACCAAATTGTCCGATACAATATGGTGCTTAAAGTCAAATACCTCGTAGTCTCTAACGGCAAAAACCACTACATCTGCCAAATTGACTACGACACAAAAAAATACGCTTTCCTTAAAGACATTCCGGAATACAGTGCCCTATAAGAGCCTGCTACGAACATATAACAAAAAAAGCTGAAACATTCCTGCTTCAGCCTTTTGTACCTTATTCTATTATATAATTAGAAGAATCTTACTACTCTGACACTCCAAGTGCGATTTTTGGCACTGTGGTCATCAAGGATTTTAGTTTTTACGCAGTACGTCATACCCCAATCGTAAGAGGCTTGTATCTGCCAACGTTTGAGAACTTCAAAGCCAAATCCAACCTGCAGTCCGAGGTCGGCAGTAGTGTAGTCAAGGGCATCTATACTGCTGTGTGCAAGCATAAAAGAGATGTTTGGTCCACCAAAAACGTATGGTGCTATATAGTCCTCAAGACCGTTCATGCGTGTCCACTTGAAACGGAGATTGATAGGAATACTCAGGTAGTGGAGGTATGAGCGATGTGAACCGTAACCTTGACTGCTCCACACCTTTTTTTCACCCAAATTAAGTGTAGCACCTCTCTGCTCGTACATTGCACCTATATCTACACCGAAACCTATTCCCGGAAACATCATTTCTCCCTGAATACCGGCCTGATAGCCTACGGATTGGTCAACGGTGAAAAGGTCTTGCTTAAACTTAAGCGTGGTGAAATCCACACCTAAAGTGGGACCGTAACGGAACTGTGCACTTGCATCAAAAGCTATGAATGATGCCACAAAAAGTATCGCTAAAAATATTTTTTTCATATTAGAGTCTGTAATTTTGCTGCCAAAGGTAAGTATAATTTTTGAAACACAAGCCACTTTGCGTGCTTAATAACGTTAATTATACCAACCTGAATCTATTTTACAACTTCAATAGCTTCTTCCACACTCACAAGCTGCTGCTCACCCGTAGCCATATTTTTCAGTGTCATTTTGCCCTCTGCGAGTTCACTTTCACCGATAATAGCCACAAACGGAATATTCAAAGCATTTGCGTATTTCATCTGCTTTTGAATCTTGGAAGAATCCGGGAACACTTCCACTGCAATACCCGCTTCACGCATGGCTTTAGCCATTTTGAGCGCTGCTACAGCTTCCGCAGAGCCGAAATTTGTGAACATCACAGTGGTGGATTGCTGTAATTCCTGCGGATAGAGGTTCAGAGTGTTCATCACATCGTAAATACGGTCCGCACCAAAGGAAATACCCACTCCGGAAACACCTGTAAGTCCGAAAACGCCTGTAAGGTTGTCATAGCGACCGCCACCGGTGATGCTGCCTATCTGAACATCAAGCGCTTTCACTTCAATAATAGTGCCGGTGTAGTAATTCAGTCCGCGAGCAAGTGAAACGTCAAGGTCTATGCGTGAACACATACCCACGGCATTTACTCCGGATATAACTTCACGCAACTCTTTCACACCGAGCATACCTGTTTCCGAGGACGCAAGGATTTTTTCCAGTTGAGCCAAGCGACTTTCCGTGTCACCGTCTATTTCAAGAATAGGGCGGAGAGCATCAACAGCTTCCTGCGACAGTCCGCGTTCTATCAGCTCCGCATTAACGTTTTCAATACCGATTTTGTCTATTTTGTCAATAGCAACAGTGATATCAACCATCTTGTCCGGAGCACCGATGTATTCAGCAATTCCGGCAAGCACTTTGCGGTTGTTCAGCTTGATAGCAATGTTTATTTTGAGTTTTTTGAAAACTTCATCAATAATTCTGAGGAGTTCTATTTCATTTATAAGTGAATCCGAGCCTACAACGTCCGCATCACACTGATAAAACTCGCGATAACGTCCTTTTTGCGGACGGTCCGCACGCCAAACAGGCTGAATCTGGAAGCGACGGAACGGGAACTGAATATCATTGCGGTGCTGAACCACATAGCGTGCAAAAGGCACTGTAAGGTCGTAACGCAAACCTTTTTCGCAGAGCTGTGCAGCAAGTTTGTTTGTATCACCGCTCTCTATCAGCGACAAGTCCGCACCACGGAGGTAATCACCGGAATTAAGCACTTTGAAAAGCAATTTGTCGCCTTCCTCACCGTATTTTCCCATAAGTGTGGAAAGATTTTCCATAGCCGGAGTTGCAATTTGGCTGAAGCCGTAAAGGCGAAAAACACTCTTTATTGTGTCAAAAATATAATTGCGCCGAGCCATTTCTATCGGCGAAAAATCACGCGTTCCCTTTGGAATAGAAGGTTTCTGAACCATTTGTAATATGTATTGTTTGTTAATTTTTTCTTTTTTGCGAGTGCAAAATTACATATAAATATGTAAATTCACAAATAATGCTAATTATGCCTCCGATTTTTTAAGGCTGAAATATTATTATGCCTCCGCTTTTTTAAGGCTGAAACAGATTTCAAGTCCCCCACCCTCATGCTTTTGAGCAAAAATTTTGCCACCACAGGAGATTATAGTTCGCTTCACGATAGCCAGCCCGAGACCTGTGCCACCCACCTTGCGTGAGCGACCGGAATCCACTCTGTAAAAGCGGTCAAAAAGATACGGAAGATGCTCATCCGGCACGCCGCAACCATTGTCATAGAACGTAAAGAAATATTCGTCACCTTCCTGTTTGGAAAGTGTAAGTCCTATTTCCGTGCCACCGCTATAAACCACGGCATTTTTAGTGAGATTAAGCAGCACTGCGGAAAGAAGCTTCTCATTTCCCACCACATAACATTCATCCGGCAGGTCTATCACCAATTTTTTGCCTTCATTAAGTCTTGCCTCTACAATTTCATCTGCCAAGTCAAGTGCCAGTGCGTAGAAATCCACACATTCCATAGGTTCTTTCAGCTCAGGCTCCTCAAGACGGGAAATTGTGGAAATATCTTCCAAAATTTCCTGTAGGCGAAGCACTTGCGAGTGAGTCTTGTATAGGAAATCCTCTCTTTTGTCTGAATCCATTTCCGGAGTTTTAATGAGAGTTTCCACGTATCCTTTGATAATTCCGAGAGGAGTTTTAAGTTCATGATTAAGATTGCTTGTGAGCTGTTTACGTCTTTTAGCTCTTTCTTCCGCAGCACGGATAGCCTCTGCGTGTTCTTTTTTCATTTGTTCAATAAGGTTTTGCCTATCCTTGTAGAGGCTAACAATATTTTGCGAAATTTCACCGAGTTCATCGTCAGGGAAAGTGGTGTTTTCATCAAAATCTTCATCTTTAAGTGCACAGTCCACAAAATACTTCATATTCTGAATGTTTTGTGCCAAGTATCCCGTGAACCAGTAGGCAAAAAGCGACATCAGCACACCAAGCAGAAAAAGGAATGTGAAAAACCACATGGAACTGATGAAAGATTGCATATAGTCGCCATCGTGAGGCAACAGTGCCACAACAGCAATTCTATTGTCTGACGTAAATTTAACTCTGTAATAAAACGCTTCTTCCGGTGTAACTCCTTCTATATAAAAAGGTTTCGGTTCTGCTTCCGTCTCCTTGTGCACATCCTGCGGCGGCTCGAGAGGAAAGCCCATAGAACATACAACCTCACCTGTAGAAACATTAAAAACACTCAGACACAAATCATAATACTCAGTTTTTCGGAAATAATTGTCAATAAAACGGATATAATGCGGTGCACGTTCATCATCACGCGATTCATAAAGATTCACCACGCGGCTTGTGATAACGTCAATGCTGGTTCTGAGCGTATTATGGCGAATGTTTTCGCTACGCGTATAGTGGAAAGCACCGATAATAATTATCAGTATCCACAATGATATAACAGCCGGTCCAAAAAGTCTTTTATGATAACCGCTAAACTTCGTTGAAGCCATAGCCATAACCCGGTGCGGTCACAATATTTGCGCCGTAGTCACCTAATTTTTTTCTTAGTCTGGTGATATTCGTATCAATAGTCCTCGGTGTCACCACCACTTCAGACGACCACACATTGCTGATAATGTCTTTTCTGGAGTAAATTTTGTTGCGATGCGTGAGGAAAAAGAGCAGAATGTCCATTTCCGTACGTGTAAGCTTTATTCTCACTCCGTCCAGAGTACAAATTTTTTCATTGCGGTTCACTTTCAGCGTTTTGAATGTGATGTCCGGCTCGTAATCGCTGCGATTTGAATTATATGTCACTTGACGCAGTGCATTCGAGCGTCTGAGCACCGCACGAACCCTCGCTATCACCTCCGCCAGAGAAAATGGCTTGGTGATATAGTCATCTGCACCGATATTAAGTCCCATCACTTTGTCATCTTCACCGTTTAGGGCAGAGCAGAATATCACGGGAGTATTTTCCGTGCCGTGAGAGTAACGCAGTCGTTTCACAAAATCATAACCGCTTAGATTCTCCATCATTATATCCACAATACAAAGCGAATACACGGAGAGGTCGTGAACAAGTGCATCTTCCGCACTGTAGGCACAATCCACCTCGTAGCCTTCTTTCTCAAGATTGTATTTGAGTATCTCACATATCGATTCTTCGTCGTCTATTACTAAAATCTTTATTATCATCTGGATTAAAATAGAGTGTTTGCAACCGCAAAGTTAATAAATATACAGTTTATATACAATTAAAGAATGTTAATACACGCCCATAATCACAGTTTCACTTCTCCGCGAGCGTCAAAAATTTTCATCACAAGTGCATCTAAGATGTCAAAAGCGTCCATTCGGCTGCCCACGCCCTTTGACATAGCATCTGCACGACGGATTTCTGAAATAATTTCTATCAACTGCCACGGCTTATATCTCTGCATGGCGTCTTTGATATCTTTCAGCTGATATGGTGACTTAAATCCGAGTTCCGCCATCAATCCTCTGTCGCTTTTGTCTGCCGCATAAAATGCTATCAGCACATTTGAGAAGAGAGTGAAAAGCACGGAGAATGTAGCCATAGGCGGGTTTGTCTTGGGATTGCTGCGGAAATAGCGTATAATAGTTACCGCCTTCACAAAATCGCGTATGGAAATGGCACGAGTAAGCTCAAAATTGTTGTAATCCTTGCTTATGCCTATATTTTGCTCTATTGCTTCCGGAGTAATCATAGCACCCTGCGGAAGAATCATAGCGAGTTTGTTTATCTCATTGTAAAGTCTGGAGAGGTCCGTACCCACAAAGTCTGCAAGCATTTTCAGCGACTTTGGCTCAATATTCAGTCCTTTTTCCTTTACAAGACTTGCTATTGCGGGTTCCACACTCATTGCAGTGAGTTTTTTGGATTCGAAAGTGACACCGCCACCGGTTTTTACAGCCGTAGCAATATCTTTGCCTTTCACTTGTGCACCGCGACTTGCAATCACGAGTATAGTAGTAGCCGTAGGATTTGAGATATATGGCTTAAGCCCGTTTATAAAGTTTGCATTTGCAGCCTGAACTTCCTTCACTATCACCACTGTATGCTCAGACATCATAGGATAGCGACGACACGCATCAATAATCGTGTCCGGTGATGACTCCGGTGCATAAAAAACGTACTGGTTAAAGTCTCGCTCATCTTCCGGCAACACTTTTTCAAACATTTCCAGCAAAACGTCTATATAGTACCCCTCCTCACCGTGCAAAAGATACACGGAGCAAAATTTTCCGGCTGCTATGGAACGCTTGAGGGTATTGAAATCTACTGTTTCTGCCATTTGGAGTTATTTTTGCGTAAAATTAGTATTTTATTTTTTATCTTGCAAATATCACAAATAATTTTGCCGATATATCACTTTGGCAAAGTTTTTGCTACCAACACTTTTCAGAAAAACAAAAAAAGATTTATCATGAGCAATAAAAATACAGAAGAAAACAAGACGCCGGAACAGGACGTAAATCAGGAACAAACAGAAAACACGGAAGTTAATGAAACTGCCGAGGTTAATAACACTGAAGAAGTTGCTCCCGAGGAAGAAGAACTTGACGAACTTGGCAAACTCAAATCTTTAGTGACTGAGCGTGAAAGCCAAATTGAAAACCAAAAGAAAGAATACCTCTTCCTTATGGCTGAATTTGACAATTTCCGCAAACGTACTCTCCGTGAACGCACGGAACTGGTAAAAACAGCCGCCGAATCCGCTTTTAAAGGTTTGCTCCCTATTATAGACGACTTTGAACGCGGACTTGCCGCTATCAAGGACAGTGCCGACGCAGACACCGTGAAAGAAGGTATGGAACTTATTTACAATAAACTCATCAAATACCTTGAAAAAAGCGGTGTGAAAGCCATGACCACAAACGGTGAGGCTTTTGATGCGGAAATTCACGAAGCTGTGGCACTCATTCCTGCTACTGAAGAAAAAATGAAAGGTATCATCATTGATACTGTAGAAAAAGGATATACTTACAACGATAAGATTCTCCGCCACGCAAAAGTGGTGGTATGTCAATAATACATTTTATGGCAAAACGCGACTATTACGAAGCTCTCGGCGTTGAAAAAAATGCTTCTGCCGATGAGATTAAAAGGGCTTACAGAAAATTAGCCATCAAATACCACCCTGATAAAAATCCGGGCGACAAAGAGGCTGAAGAAAAATTCAAAGAGGCTGCTGAAGCATACAGTGTGCTTAGCGACAACCAGAAACGTGCACAGTACGACCAGTTTGGACATGCCGGTGCAAGTGCAAGCGGATTCCCCGGCGGATTCGGCGGTTTTGGCAGCGACTTTGGAGGTTTTTCCGTTGACGATATCAGCGACCTTTTTGCAGACGTTATCGGTTTTGGCGGCAGAAGAAGCCGTGGAGGTGCTCGCAGAGGAGTAAAAAGGGGTAACGACCTGAGAGTGAAAGTAAAACTCACTCTTGAAGAAATTGCAGCCGGAACTTCCAAAACGCTGAAGATTCCTTCTACCGTAAAATGTAGCCACTGTAATGGTACAGGTGCCGACGGTGGCACTGCCGTTACGGAATGTCCGTCATGCCATGGCAGAGGTACCGTTCAGCATGTGGTGAACACTCCTTTCGGACAAATGATGAACGAAAGCACTTGTCCTAAATGTCAGGGTGAAGGTAAAATTATTGACAAGCCTTGTAGTTTCTGTAATGGTGAAGGCGTGGAACGCCAGGAAAACGTTGTCACTTTCTCTATTCCTGCCGGAGTTTCAAACGGCGATATAATACCAATCCGCGGTAAAGGTAATGCTCCTCGTCGCGGCGGGAATGACGGTGTAAACGGTGATTTACAAGTGGTGATTGAAGAGATTCCACACGCAGAACTTATCCGCGACGGTAAAGACGTGGTTTACAACCTTATGTTGGACCTCCCAACTGCCATTTTGGGCGGAACCGTGGAAGTACCTACTCTCTCCGGTCGTGCAAGGCTTACAATTCCTGCCGGAACTCAGCCGGGCAAAATTCTCCGTCTCCGCAGCAAAGGTATAGGAAACCGCTATGATGCAGGCGACGAACTCGTAAACATCATGGTTTACATCCCGGAAAAACTCAGCGATGAGCAGAAAAAGATTTTTGAAAAACTCAAAGGGCAAAAGGAATTAATTCCGGACAAAAACACTTCCAATGACTTTTTTAGCAAAATAAAGCATATTTTTAGTTAAAAATTTGTTCATATTTATTTGTTTTTTTGAGGTTAATATGTAGTTAATTAGCACCGAGACATCAAGTTTCGGTGTTTTTTTGTGAGGTCTTATCAGGCTAATTGGGCTAATTGGTCTAATTTGTCTTATTTGTCTTATTTTGGTCTTATTGGTCTTATTGGACTAATTTCTTTTCTCTTGACCGCTTTGTTTGGGATGCCGCGGCATCAACTTTATGGTATTCTGCCTGTTTGTATAGAATGCCGTGGCATCAGCTTTATGCTTTGTTGCCTGTTTATCTGGGATGCCGCAGCATGCCACGTCACTACAATTTTCGGGATTTTTCTTGTCAAATCGTCAATTTTCTTGTCTAAACGTCAAAATTTACTGTGCAAGGCAATTTTTGGGGTAAAAAATATTTGCAAGTAATTGATAATTATGTAATTTTGCAGACAGGACTTATAGCAATTCTATAGTCTGAGTTC
>JBJECR010000113.1:0-8334 GCA_051871275.1 Muribaculaceae bacterium
CATGTGACATATAAAGAAAGGATGTACCAAATAACTTAATTTTGATACACCCTCACTTTGTTTTAAACTGCCCAAACGACAATTTTTGTGCTAAAACGTCAAAATTTAATGGGGGGGGGTATTTTACTTGCAAAATAATTACTTTTTTCACTAAATTTGCAAAAGAAAATAACACATACTTGCATTTTTTGTTTGAAAACAATAAAAAACGTTTACATAATTATGAAAAAAATTTACTCAAACATCCTCTCATTTGCTTCAAGCATAATGAGACCCACTATCAGCCTTGCACTGCTCCTCGCTGCAACCGGGGCAACAGCACAAAGCAAAATTAGTCCCTCAGGACAAATTTACATGCAGAAAGCAGAAATAGAAAAAGCGAACCTCTCACCAATGAGTGCAAACGAACAGCCCGAAATTATCAAGGCTCTCGTCACACTCTCCAACGGTGCTACTGCAGAAGACCTCACAGACTGCACCATCGACTGCACTATAGGTGACAAATTCGTGATTGTTGACTTGCCGCTTGATAAAGTCAACGATTTGGCAGAACTTGATGCCGTAAGCTACATTTCATTCGGCACTACCTGCGAAGCATACCTGGATTTTGCAAACGAAGCCTCATACACCAATGAGGTTCATGCCGGCTCGGAAGGCTTACCTAAGGCATACAATGGAGAAGGCGTTATTGCCGGCATTATTGACTCCGGTTTTGACCCTAATCACGCTGCTTTCCTTGCTGAAGACGGCACAACTTCACGAGTAAAACTCCTCCATAATTTCTTTAACGGCCAGACATACACGGAAACAGACATCCCCTCTTTTACTACAGACATTCAAAATGTCACTCACGGAACAGGAGTGGCAGGTGCTTTTGCCGGAAGAGGCAGACAAAACGGAAAATACGGAAAATTTGACGAAAATCAAGACTTTTCTACCCTATTTACTAAAGGAAGCGTAGTAACAGGCGAAATCCCTTTTGAAGCTCCTGCATACAAGTCTGATATTGCACTCGTATCATTCAAATTCGATGCAGAAACCATGCTTTCCGGCTGCAATAAGATTTTGGAATACTCAAAGTCTGCTGGCAAACCTGCCGTGATAAATATTTCATACGGCAACACCTTAGGACGCCATGACGCTACAGACCCTGAAAATCAGGCACTTGACATTATTGCTCAGCAAATCCCCGTTTTTGTTGCTGCAGGCAATCAAGGTAACACAAAAAAATCTTTAGAAGAAACCTTTAATTCATCAAAAAATGATCTTCTTACTACATTCTTGAACCCTGACGATTCAAGCATAAACAAAGAAATGCAATTCTGGGCAGACAACGACAATGATTTAGAATTCGGATTGGTTTTTGTTGATTTTAACACTATGGAAGTAGTCGGAGAAGAAATAATTGTAGAAGGGGATATGACACTTGCAGGTTCTAAATATACACACCCGGACTACACTCATAATGATGCTTTTGACACCGCATATTCTCCTGACAGCTACATAATTATCAAAAAAGGAATTGATGCTTCAAACAACTGCTCATATATCACTGTAAGCGTGAATGTTACCTCAAATACCACTACAAATGCTGATAATAAAATAAAACCTTATTTTGCAGTTATGGGATATAACATTCCTGGAACACGAATTATCGGTACAACTAACGGAGAATTCAGCTCTTTAGGTTATCAAGGTTTTATAGAAGGCAATGGCGATGCTTCTATCAACAACTGGGCTTGTGCAAACAATGTGATTGCCGTCGGCGCTTACAACACTCACTTGAAGTGGTACACTCTTTCAGATGCAGTTTACGGTTTTAATGAAAGTACTGTCGGTGGAGGCTGGCTTGATGTAGCACCATCATCTTCTTACGGCACCACTCTCGACGGTCGCAAACTCCCGCACATCATAGCTCCGGGTTATGGCATGATTTCAGCTTGCAACCAATATTATTACGATAGTCAACTCAGTCCTTCAGGCAAAGCAGACATTTATTCTTGCGGATACACAAATGCCAATGGCAGAGACAACTATTGGACTGTCGGCTACGGTACTTCTTATTCAGCTCCTTATGCAGCCGGTGTTGCAGCACTTCTGCTCCAAGCTCGTCCGGACCTTTCACCACTGGACATCCGAGATATCCTTACTAAAACCGCAGATAATTCCTTCATAGAAAATACTTATGGCAAGGAAATCCAGTGGGGAGCAGGAAAAGTTAATACTCTCGCTGCGATAAAAATGGCACTGGAATACACCGGCGTGGGCGAAGTATTTGAAAATGAAGACCTCCGCCTCCTCGTCACTCCGAACGGCGGCAAAAACTACAATGTTTTCGTTGCCGGCGTGGATCACTTCAATGCCACACTTTACAACATCTCCGGCGCCGCAGTAAAATCCGCAACATTTGAAGGCAACGAAGGCAACCTTGACGCTTCAGACCTCACCTCCGGCATCTACGTCCTCGAAGTCAAAGCCGACAACGCCCACTTAACTCAGAAAATTGTAATAAAGTAGTGCCGTGGCATGCCACGGCTTCCCAAGCAAACCTGGATTCCACCAAACTGTAGTGCCGTGGCACGCCACGGCATCCCAAGCAGATCTGCAAAGGTCGCATCTTGGACTAATTGGTCTAATTGTACTAATCTTCCCAAAGCCACTGCAAAACTGTGGAACAAACTTGGATAGTGCCAAGATGCAAGCTTGGAGAGCTTGCGGCAATCAGGTAACCCCACCTTGACGCGACAGCGGCTAGGTGGGGACAGTAACCCACCCAAAACAAAATTGGCTAGGTCGTATATGACCTTGCCAATTTTGCAAAACCGCCAAGTCGCATAGACTTTGCACACAATAAAGTAACATTATAAGGTGAAAAGAGCAAAACCCATAGCGGATTTTGCTCTTTTTTCACCACATTATAGCAAACTAAAAAAAATTTCGTAACTTTGCGACATAATCAAAAACATAATATGTCAGACGAATTATTACGCTCTTATAGATTGTCTTCACTGGAAGACCCTTCAGATGAGATGCTTTATGCGATTATGAAAAAAGTCGCTGAATCTGCACGAGAGTCAACAAAACGTGCAGAAGAAAAAAAACAAGAAATGTTTGCTATTGCACTAGAAAATGCAAAACGCAAATTAAACGTTGGTTATGAGTAATAAGCAAACTAAAAAAAATTTCGTAACTTTGCACAATAGAGTTTATATCATACAATTTTCACTAAAAATCTTACACATGAAACGCTTCACACTGTTTGCAGCAGCACTAATTTGCACACTCACATCATTCGCAATCCAGCCATCAGGCACACTGCCCGTGATTTACATCAACACCGACGGCGGAGTAGAAATCACATCAAAAGAAGACTACGTCACAGGTACTTACTACCTTGACCCTATGGGCGACCCCGACATCAAAGCCTTCGGTACAGCCGACGCACCACTCCCACTCCAAATTAAAGGCAGAGGAAACTACACCTGGATTGGATTTGACAAAAAACCATACAGACTCAAACTCGACTCCAAAGCAGCACTCCTGGGAATGGAAAAAAGCAAACACTTCGCGCTACTCGCAGGTGCCGACGACAATAAAGGATTCATGCGTAACCCCGTAGGATTCCAGCTCAGCCGACTTATAGGCATGAAATGGACACCCACGGAAAAACCCTGCGAACTCGTACTTAACGGACAATACTGGGGACTATACTTCCTCTGCGAAAACATCCGCGTGGACGCAGACCGCGTAAACATCGTAGAACAACCGGACAACATCACAGACCCCGAACAAATAACAGGCGGTTGGCTCGTAGAAATCGACAACTACGACTCTGACCCACACGTGGAAATCACGGAAGGAGACGGAGAAAGAATAATCTTCACATACAAAACACCCGAAATCCTCTCCACAGAACAAGCTGACTACCTCACCGCACAAATGAGCACCATAAACAGCCTCATTTACGATGAAAACAAAGAAAACTGCCAATGGGCACAATACGTTGACCTTGAAGAACTTGCCAAATTCTACATCATTCAAGAACTCACAGACAACTACGAAAGCTTCCACGGCAGCTGCTACCTCCACAAAGACCTCGGACAAACAGAAAAATGGTACTTCGGACCCGTCTGGGACTTCGGCTCCGCTTTCAACTACAACAAAACACGCCCTTTCTACGAAGGACGAGAACACCACAACACCTGGATTCCGGAAATGTGCCGATTCCCGGAATTTATGGAAATAGTAAAACAACAGTGGCAAGCATTTTACACCACAAACTTCTCTGAAATATACGACTACATCGACAACTACGCAGAAACCATCCGCACAGCCGTGGACATTGACTACGCACGATGGCCCGCATACGGAAACCAAAACCTGGACCAGAAAACAGGCACCGTAAAAGCACTCCTCCGAGGCGCCGCAACATACATGTGCGAACTATTCGGACCCGAACCCGAACCACTCTGCAAAGTACAAGTATATTTCCAAGACAACGACCCCAACCCATGGAACGAAGTGTACGTCTTCTCATGGGATCCCGAAAGAAGCGACCAAGCATACTTCGGCAGCTGGCCCGGCACAAAAATGACACCAATTACGTACCAAGACAAACAAACATGGTCCTACACCCTGAACCTTGACTTCATCCCCTCCCCTTCCACAGGTATCATCTTCGACAACGGTAACGCTGGAAAACCGGACAACCAAACAGAAGACCTCATCTTTGAAAACAACAAAATCTACGACCGCAACGGAGTAATCGGCGACATCGCTGCCATAGACAACATCATCACAGACACCAACACCCTCCCCGCTGAATACTTCGACATCACCGGACGCAAAATCACAAACCCCACAAAAGGACTTTACCTCCGCAAAACAGGAAACAAAATAGAAAAAATCATAATCAGATAAATGGCATAGTGGAGCGGCTCAAACCGCTCCACCACCGCCACACACCATTATAATCACAAACAAATCTCCTCAATGACTGCCCGCCTCTGCCTTAACATTTATATTGAGACAGGCTCTAATTATTGGGATGGCTCTCAGATGGTGGACAAAAGAAGGATGAATGATGAGGAGAGGCGTTTATTGCGGATGCACCGAATCGCATACAAGAGAATGGCGTGCATCAAGGGCAACCTGTCAGCCATAGAACTATTCTGCAATATAATCAAATGCGTCGTTTTGTGTTTGAGTATTTAGATACGCTTTCTCCTAATGATATGCCGGTTAAGGAACTCGACAAAAAGTTCTATGATGGGTATGTGGCTTTTCTCAACGGAAAAGGTTTCAAGTTGAACACTGTTGGAAAGCATATAAAAAATCTCAAAGCCGTAATAAATTGGTTGCCATTGTCGGAACGAATTGAGTACGAGTTTGTAGCGCCAAGGAAGTGTAAGAAGTTGGCAGAAGAGGTTGATAACGTGTTTCTTTCAACAGAGGAACTGCACACTATTGAGTCGGTAGAGTTGAAACAAGATTATCTTGATAGGGTGCACGACCAGTTTCTACTACTTGCATGGACCGGTTGCCGCTATAGCGACCTGGATAAGCTCGATGACCCACAATGCATCTCTCGTGGATATTTCGAGTTGGAGCAATATAAAACAGGCACCAAAGTGTGTATTCCTATTTTCGACCAGGTGAAGCGAATTTTCGAAAAGTACGACGGAGAATTGCCATCGGTCATCTCAAATCAAAAGTTCAACGGTTTTTTGAAGGAGGTTTGCCGCCTTGCCGGAATAACTGAAGAAACGTCAATCACTCATACGATAGCCGGCAAACGCACCAAAGAGTATTTCCCGAAATATGAGTTGGTGAGTGCACACACAGCCCGTCGCTCATTCGCAACGAATATGTTTGAAAGCGGCGTGCCGGTACTTGTGATAATGCAGATAACCGGGCATAAGACCGAGAAAGCATTTCTCTCATACATCAAAACTGACCCTGAGAAGTATGCCGCGATGCTAATCGAGCAGTGGAACAGGTCACAGCAGGAGAAAAATTAAACAGTAATTGAAAACAATGACATTTATGTTAAAGCGAACGGAAAACTGATCGGAAAAATGAATTTTGCGATTAATTTCTGCAAGTTTGATTAGGAATACTATTTTATTTCTTGTATTGATTAAAATACAGCTAAATCTACAAATAAAACCATAATTTAGTTTGATTTTATTTTGCCATATTAACTATTTATCGTAACTTTGTGGCATAAAATCCATGTCAGAATATGATACAAGAACTCAAAATAAAAAACTTCCTTTCATTCAAAGAAGAAGCAGTGCTTAACTTTGAGGCGACGAAAGATACGACGTTTGAGGATTATCAGGTGGTGGAGGTCGCTGAAGGTGTCCGTTTGCTGAGGATGGCTCTTATATATGGGGCAAATGCCTCCGGTAAATCCAATATCCTTCAAGTGCTTACATTCCTGCGGACGTTTTGGTTCGCCGACCCTCAATCGATGAAAGAACCGACCGGAGTGATACCGTTTCTTTTGGACCGACAAACGCCTAACGAGCCTTCGCATTTTGAGTTTCGATTCTTTGCGGAGGGCATCCGCTATTGGTATGTACTGTCGTTGGATAGCAAGGCGGTGCATACTGAAAAGCTTTATTACTACAAGCCCAAATCCGCCCAGCCGACAATGCTATTTTCAAGAACGCTTGAAAATGGTCAGTCTGTCATAAGAATAAACCAGGCGGCAAATAAAGTCGGCGCTGTAGGATTGGAAGAACTCACCTTGAAATGTCTCCCGAATATGTCGTTCTTTGCGGCGAGAAATAAAGTTAATATGTCATTGGCATGGATAGATGCAGCGATGAATTGGCTTGAGGGTAAGATTCTACCCTATATCGGACCGCATGCCGATATGTTTGAATACGCAGGACGACGCATTGCAAACAACACATCTTTGCACGATTACTTGCTGGAATTTGCACATCATGCCGATTTCAACATCTCCGATATTCGTTCTGCTAAAGCTGACGGGGCGTTGCCGGAGCTTAGGACAGAGTTTCAGCACAGAGTCAAGAATATTCGAGGAGAAGAAAACTACTATTTGCCGCAGTCGTTGCAATCAGAGGGAACAAAGCGTACTCTCGGAATTGAGGTTGCCGTGTATGAAGCCGAGAAAGAGAATGCCGTGTTGAGCATTGATGAGTTGGAAGCTTCGCTGCATCCCGATTTGGTGGAATATGTGATTGAACAATTCCTGAAAAGCAAAAACGATAGTCAGCTTTTAGTGACAACACATTATGACCCGCTGCTTAATACCATTAACGACCTAATCCGAAAGGATTGCGTGTGGTTTACCGAAAAGGACGAAACCGGAAATACTTCGCTCTATTCGCTTACGGATTTCAATGGGCTGAACAAGATTTCTTCTTTTCAGCGGTCATATCGCAATGGCGTGTTCGGAGCACTTCCAAAAATCAATTGAGGTATGGCACGAAAAGTCAAGACCAGACAGCAGAATGCGCCGATACCTACAATAATCGGCGCCGGAATTACCGAGCAATGGTATTTTACTCATCTTCAAAGAATCTTCGGGTATAGAGTTAAGGTGCGCCCACGCTTTTTCGGTCAAGAAGATATATTTCAACTGTCCAAAAAGGTAGAATCCGTGATTCAAGACGGCGGAGTAGCCATTGCTGTTTTTGATGCAGATGTCGCATCGTGGGACGAAAAAGAACGTATAAAACTTGACGCTTTCCGCAAGAAATATGGCAAGAACGAAAATGTAATCATTTGCGACAGTCTGCCCTCTATTGAATATTGGTTTTTGCTTCATTTCGCCGACATTCACCGATTATTTCCAACGTCGCAATCCGTTTGCAAAGAATTGGAAAAATTCCTTGATGGCTACAACAAAAACGAAGAATACCTCAGCCGTGAGAAGTGGGTGCGTCAACTCTGCGAATTAGGGAATATGACTACCGCCATGGAACGTGCAAAAGTGTGTGACGAAAATCAGTCGTACACAAATCTGCCATTGGCATTTACTAAGATAACAAAGCAATAATCGGAGTGCATCATCAGTATGCTCAATCCGCCCACTTGATTGTTTCAAGCACACTATTTTTGCAGTAAGAATTTGCTGAAGCATTTATTGCAATTAGATCATCTTGAGCCAAAACTCGAGGACGGGAGTTTTTTTTCAAAAAATCGCTCCGACTTCGGCACCCATTTTTGACCATTGTTACGCTTGTAACGCCAGTAACGACTTGTATGTAACAATTTGTTATTCTGTGAGTTATAATGATATAACTAACCCAACTTTCACCCTAAGGAAATTTTTTGAGAAGATTTTGGGCGGAATTT
>JBJECR010000114.1:0-8302 GCA_051871275.1 Muribaculaceae bacterium
ATTTAGACCTCAATAACGTTGCACTTCGTTTTGGAATCTACAAAAAAATATTGTTCAGTAATGGAAAAGACATGGAAAAGGCTTGCAGGTATGAATTGCAAGCCTTTAACTTTTATTATGAAACAGGTTCTTACTCTGCATCAGAATCAAGCACTACATAACCTTTATTCTTCCAAGATTTCATATTTGCGGCATCATCGGGATTAAATATTTCAGAAGATTTATAATCCCTTTTTAAAGTGATATTCTTTTCTGCCAAAAAGAACATTTCTCCGGTTTCTGCATCTTCATAGAACATTGTAACTTTTACAAAATAGTCCCATATTGGCAAATACATATAACCTAAGAAGTTAAAACGGTCATTTTTCCAAGATGTAATTTCTATAGGTTCTCCAGGCCAATACAACTCTCCATCGTCCAGATATAAATCAAATTGAACATAAAAAGTCGATTTATAGTTTGTATTCCTGTCTGACGTAAATTTAAATGCATAGCAGTATTCTTTTTCCGCATCATCAGTATAATCATACGGGTCAACATTTCTTGGTTTACAATCTTGAGTATCAAGCTGAGAGCATTTGGAAAGAACAGCCCAGTTTCCACCGAGAGTGAAACCAAACGGGTCACTTGCCAAATATTCATCATTAAAAGGCATTTTCCGTAAAGCCAAAGCATGGTATGATGTTTTGCTAACAAGACCCTTATCATCATATTTTATAGGGAGTGAGAATTCAAAGTCAAGATTGTCATTATACGGTTCTACGATTTTAATTAATTTGAAATTTGAATCATATATAGCCAACAGGATATCTTTGTCTTCAAACAAATGTAGAAACCCGACGGCACTATGTGATACAGAGGCTTCATAAAACACCTCTGAAGACGTTGTTTTTTCCTTATTTTCACTAATTTTATTCACTTTATATGAACTAATTAAATCGGTAGTTTTCGGAGTTACTGTAGGCATTTTAAGTGTCAACGTTAATAAGTCCGCAGACACCCAATCTCCAAAACCGACAGTTCCTTTTAAAGTTATAGAAAGCGGCATAGAAAGCGTTAAATCATACCCTCCTTGTGAATAAAGAGGTTTATCATCCAGCATATATGTCATCATTGGATCTTTCTTAAGAGGTAAAGAAGCCTCTATGGTAGGCTCAATTGTTGGTCCTACAGAAAGAGTAATTAACTTCTCCAATGTAGCGGTTACAGGGCAAGACAAAACTAATTGAAGTCCAAATTTTACTTGTTCATAACCTGAACTAATATTTATTTGCTCGGCATCTCCTATAGCAGCCTCTTTTCCTTCTTCAGGATAAAAAAATCTGTCATTCTCATCATCTTTATTAAAATGAAATCCGAACTCTTTAACAAATCTTTTATATACAACTGTTGAGTTTTTTGCAGATGCCGACAGTTCTCCATATACACATGCAGCAATATTAGGCTCAATTCCTAATGTTATCAAAAATGGCCCAAGCGTTATGTTTTTGCTTGGTGTACTAATCGTTATAATATAAGGCGTTTTATTCCGGTCTATTTGACAAGACCATCCATCGTAAGCCCTTTTGAACTTTAAATCACCGGATGTACCTAACAGCGGAATTACTATGCCTCCCTTAATACTCGTACACTGAGTATAAAACATGAATTGATTGATAAAATATCCATGTAAATCAAAAATACACTCATTTGTGTTATCATAAGAAACGTCAAACCTTATGGACGAAAGTCCACTTAACACAATAGTTCCGTCAGTATGACCAAACACGTTAAGTGCGTTAAATGGTTTTATGGTGTAATCTCCAAATGTTGACAAACCGGTACCTGATAAAAAGCCATCATCCACACCAAAACCGGGAGCGCCGAAGGCACATGTTAAGCCAAAAAGAGGGAATTCTATAGATTGAGACCAGCGTGAACCGTATGCAGGAACGTATTTAAGTGATTTTTCTCCATTTCTGCTTTCCGTAGAGTCCTCTACCACATAAAATGAAGAATCAAATTTAATTTTATCAAAAACTTCATAGGGATCAACACTTGAACATGAAATTTTAATAGTGTTGGCATCAACGTTTTCAAGGAAATCCACTTTATGAACCACCCAAATATCAAAGATATCGTAAAGATTTGATGCTAAGGTTGTTCCACGCTGCGGGATAAGGTCTTTAGGCATAGATTTTTTCATATAAATATCAATATGCTTTGAAACTGTGTCGCAATCTGCCTTTATTATGTACTGCCGATAAGATTCATCAAGGTAAATAGTCCCTTTTGCGAACTGATATGTAGCAGTTCCCATTTCATCTGTTACAGTTTGGGGAGAATCCCAACCGTCACCATTTTGTTCCGGTACTTCTTCACCAACATTTTCCGGCTCGTCAAGCATAAGCGTACAAGCGGAGAAAAGAGTGAGGAAAAACGCCCAAATAGATATTCTGATAAACTTTTTCATTATTCGGAAGTATTAAAGGTTATTGGATATAATTCAGAAAGGGTGCCGTAAGTAGCAAAAGCGTCGTACTCAGGACGCTCGTTGCATCTATATAATTTATGTCTTTTGCGGTCGTAACATTGGAAAGTTACTTTGCCCTGTTTGGTTTCCGCATCAGCCCAAACGCGTATTTCCGCATAGTCTATGCCAAAAGCATTGCGTTTCACTGCCACACCTGTCACTTCGCCAAAAACGCTGGCGGACACAATCATTGTAGAATCGTTGAATTCCTCACCGTCAACGTCTATTTTGGCATAAAACAGCATATCGTACGGATAGCGTGTTTCCAACTCGGACACGTCCCAATAGTCTATCACGTTGACTTCCGCAACATCTGTCACAGCACCGTTTCCAGCCTGTGCCATAACGGTGAAAGTGCCCGGATAAAGTGCCACAAGCGTATCGTTTTGCATTTTTGTGCAAACGGTGTCGGACTTGCTCCAGTAGATAGGACTTTCATTGGGATTATAAGGCGTGAAAGTGGCGGTAAGCGGCAAAGAGTCACCCACCATCAAGTAAGCGTCTTGAAAATCGATTTTCATGGTCACGCCCTCCCATTCTTCAGGCTGCGACTCAAAGACGAAGAAGTCGCCGCACGAAGTGAGTACGGGGAGAAGTGCCATTATTATCAGTAATTTTTTCATATATGTACTTACAGCATTATATATTGTACTTTTTCATATTTATCTCGTATGAGCGTATGCTCGGGAACTATTTATCTTCCGGTTTGGGTTTTGGCGGTGCTACTGCTTTCACCACATTAGACATTGAGCCGCCTCTTCCATCGTCAAAGCGAATGGAAACGTAGTATTCCGCTGTTTCACCGGGGCGAGTGCGAGCATCGGAGAATGAGCGGATATGACTCGGAGCGTCTGTCACAAAAGTATAAGAGTTGTCGTTTGCGGATTTACGGTATATACAGAAGTAATAAGGTGCATCAACGGGAACTTTTCCCACTTCCCATGCAAGACGAACTTCTTCTGATTTTTTATCGTAAGTTGCAAAGAGTTTTATATCCACGTCTATCACGTCTGCACCTCTCAAACGGGTGTAATAAATAGGCGTCAGTCCGGAACTTACGTTCCAGAAAGTGAAAGTTTCCACAGCGTATTCATAGCGGTTGTAACGGTCTATTTCCGGTGTATCGTGAATTTCGATTTTATGTCCGTTTGCAGCAATGCTGTCGCCGTCGAGTGTGGCAATAATTTCCCAAGTGGATTGTCCCTGTTTGCGACGATATACGTTGTGGCTCTTTATAATTTCTTCACCGCCTGCAATCCAGCGAATGTTTATGCTGTGGTCGTCAACCCAGGCAGAGTCCAAGTGAGCCACCGTAGGCGGATACGGGTTAGGACGGAGCACTTGCAGAGTATCTGAAAAATCACCGTGATTTCGTGCATAATCCACGGCACGAACGGCATAATAGATGTAACGCTGGTTTGCATCAATTGAAACGGTGTCCATGTATGATTTGCTCTTAATCATATCCTTGTTTACACGCATAAAAGTGTGAGTTGTATCGTTGGCAAAGAACAAGTCATAGTAATAAACGTCAAGGTCATCGTCAAGTTCCCAGGAAAGGAGAATAGTTCCGTCAAGTTCCGTCATAGCACGGAGATTCTGCGGTGCTTTTGGTGGCTTAAGGTCTTCCACACGGAGAAGTTGCGGCATAGCATAACCCATATTTTCCGCAGTATCCACAGCAGCGATAGTCATCATACCCGTAGAAACTTTAGTCACGTCTATTCTCACCATAGTATCCGTCGGAGCGATATATTTTGTGGAAAGAAGTCGCCATTCCTTCAGAGAGTCACGCTCGTTGTAGTACAGAGGGACGAAACGCACAAAGTCGTCCTCGATAGTGTCTTTGTAGAAATATATATCCGCATAAATTTCCGCAGACGGGTCACCTTCCACAGGGCGGTCAATAATAATTTTAGTGATAATAGGACCTCTTGGCGGACGCATATCCTTAAAGGTCACTTTTACGGGTTTACACAGCTGAGTAAGGTCGCCGAAAGCATCGTGTGCAGCCACGGCATATTCGTAAGTACCTAATTCCGCAACAGTATTTTCAAAAATTGCGTCTTGCACGTCAAGGTCAAACTTCAACGGTGGCAAATATGGTGCCTGATTTATCTTGAACCAATCCTTTTTGCCTGCATCGCGGCGGAAAATCTCAAAACTGCCGTGAATGGTGTCGTTCCATGTGAGAAGCACTTTTCCATGTTCCGTTATAGAATCTTTGAGTTCTATATTGTATGGTTCAGGTTTGAATTTCTCGTTTTTCACCGTGAAATGTCCGGGAGAAATAAAGAATTTGTTTACATTGTCCGGCACTGTAGGCATAACGATGTATGAATACGTTTCACCTTTTTTCACGTTTCTATCCACAAAGCGAAGAGCGAGAGCGTCTGCGAGGTCTTGTCTCCACTCGGAAACGAGGAAAGCAGACATGATTCTCATATTCTGGTCTTGTTCAAGTTCCGTGAAAGCACCGATAGTTCCCGGCTCATAGTTTGTCTGCTCCGGTTTGAGGTCACCGTCGCCGTAAAGCGAACCCATAGCGAGGTATGCCAGAGAGTCTGCCTGGTTCGGGTATTTTGCTTTGAACTGCTCCAATGTGAGCGGTTTGATATTAGTGGCAATAGTGTCCGGTTCATAGCTTGTCTCAATGTTGCTTACACGAAGCACCGTGATGCCACGGCGCGTCAGAAAGCTCCACGTGGGAAAGTCCGGCACAGCCCAGCGGAGAACAATACTGTCACCGTATGCACGACCGGTGAGAGTGATAGGTACCCAGACATCATCAGGGTGGAGCGAATCCTCTGCATGAGGAGAAAAAATCAGTCGTGGAGGTGTTACAACTGTGGCAGAAGTGTCCGGGAGGGTAAACGGCTCATCCGTGATTGTAACTTCACCGTCCAAGGTTGCAACGGCAGGGAGGGCTATCATTGCCATTGCCGCCCATACGAGACTTTTAAGACCATTATATTTTTTCATACTGTATATATTCTAAATTATAGTTTACTAAAATGGAGTATTTTCTACTTGAGTGGTCAAGAACACTTTGTTTGTTTCCACAATAGGAGTATAACTGTTTGAGTTGAACACCGTCCACCTGCCTTCCTTGATATTCCAAGCATTGATACGGTAGTTGCGGAAAGTTATTTTCTTGATAAGTTTCAGTGCTTTTGCCGCATTAAACTTTATTGTGGCAGAAGTGTAACCGGACTTGTGAGGAGTATCGTACATAAGTTCATAGAGATATGTACTATACCAAGTGTTATAAGCATTGGATGTACCGTTTGCCTTATAATGATGCTGAATACGCCTTGGCAAATTAGTCTTAGGAGAAATACTCTTTTCAATATAGCAACTTCTGTCATGTCCACGTTTACTACCTTCGTAAACAATAGCAAACTGCTTATTCGGGATTGTGACTTTGACATTTCCTCCGTTTGCAGAGCCAATCGGTAAAGTATATACTTTATTTCCCGGGTGGTTCACTACCCATGTTGCAACTTCTCGAGCCAAGTAGTTACTGAACATTTTGAGTGTAGTGGAAATATCATTACTGATGTTTTCACACATATTGTAGCATCTCCTTATATAATTTATTTGATTTGCCACACTAAGTTCAAAATCTGCATTTACAATGCCGGCATCACCCGGTTCTCCTACATACTTCCAATATTTATTGAAATTATCGGTAGCACGACTGATAGGATAAGGCGAATTATATTGATTATAATAAACGCTCTTTGTAAAGTTCATTATGGAATCAAGGCTCAACCTGCCATCAGAAATCTGATAATACTTATTCTGAAGCAATGCACCATCGTATCCGCCGAAGTTAGTGGAAATGGCTGTTGACCAAATGCTGTACCACTTGAAGTTACAGTCATCTTTAGGTGAATCATAGTCGTAGCCGCCACCGATAAAGAAGTGGTTCGCAAGATATGAAAGATACCAAGACGGAGACTGAGTGATGTAATACAGTCCGTTCGGTGCAATCAGCGGAGTAGAATTCTTTATATCCACCAGATTTGGTTCAGACGTGCTTAAAGGCAGATTTTTGCCTCCGAGAAGTTCTATATCTGTAATTTTGACACCATTAGAACGATAGTACGCAATATCGGATTCAATATTCTGTATCGTTGAAGCCATAAAGCAGTGTCCGTAGTAAGAATTTCTGCCGGAAGCACAGGAATACACATCTCTGTACGTAGAGTGATTCCATGCCGGATAAAGAATTTGATTATACAAATCTTTTGTAACCGTGATGGTAGCAGAACCGATATGATACTTATAAACTATAAGATTAAATTTCTGTCCCCCATAGTATCCGCTACGGATATCAATATCCTGTTCATTAGCGTATTCATCTTCTTCCACTACACAACGGAATTCTTTTTTCATAGATGAAGCGGCTTGTCCACCTTTGGAAATAGATGGTTCTTGCACTGCGACTTGTCCGCCCACAATGTCACTCGGATTCCATACAGTAGCCGAACCCAAACCGGAGCCTGGAACTCTGCCCAATGCGGAAGAAGAACTCGGAGAGATAACAGATCCTGTTCTCGTAAGAATAGTATATTTATATCCATGTTCTTGTGCATAAACTATCTTCATATAGTTTTCCGCACTTGCTAATGCTTCTTCCCTGTTTTTAGCATAAACTGATATACTCTTGTACTGAATCCAGTTACCTTCAGCCGGCACCACTTTCTGACATTCGTATTGGAGTGCCAGACGGAGGCGTTTGTTAGAAGTACCCGGATTTTCAGTAGTACCTGTGATGATAGACACGGAGTCGTTGTCAATCCAGATTGCATCGCTTTCTTTGAGCATTTTTTCGCTTGTCCATGCACCGTAAGGAGTATTGAGTTCATACAATCTCCATTTCAGCTTACCCTGCTTGTAAGCCTTATTTTTCAGTTCATGGTCTTTAAGTGCTATAATCGGGTGTTTAATATCAATACACTGAGCATAAACCAAATCATTTTCCGTAGAGTACAACAGTTGCGGTCCATTGTCGGTATATTTACATGGATAAGCAAGTTTTGTGAACGGCTGCATATCTGCATCGTCTTCAACAACGATTTTACCTTCCTCCTGAGTTGCGAAATAGAAGAATTTTGTTTGTGTCCACTTTTCAAATTTGAAGTCTGAAATAGTTGTGTCAAACACTTGCGGGTCTTCCCAAGTACCGTGGTAGAGTTCTTTTGCAGTACCTGTGATTTTGAGTTTATAATATTTATTAGGTTTGAACTTGGTCACAGTTATGTACTGTTTTTCAGTTCCACCCACATGTCGATGATTGTAAGCAGTGGAATCCACGCAGTTTTTATCTTTCTTCAAATCGTCAAGAGTATTGTACTCATAAATCATCGGTTTGCCAAGAATCATAAATTTAAATCTGCGGCTTGCGAGGTCTTCCACGGTTTCATCAGATTCACGTTCACCTATTTTACCGCTTTCCTGGAGACGCTGCTGATAGTTCGGGTCCACAACACTGATTTGGCGACCGATTTCACTCTGAGTAACCACGTATGGCTGAGCGGAAAGGTTCGGGTCAATCTTGTTGTCTTCCACATCTTCAGGTTCTTCAACACCTATAGAGAAGTGTTCAAAGAGGATGTAGTTGTCAAGGGCATTACCAAGGAAGAGGTCGCACTTGTCACCGCACTCAAATGAGAATTTCTTGTTGATGTTGATAAGTCCGTCGAGGAGTCTGACTTTAATTCTTGCCTTACCCGTAAAGTAGTTCGGATTCGGGAGTGCACACTGAAGAACACCGCCGATACC
>JBJECR010000115.1:0-8208 GCA_051871275.1 Muribaculaceae bacterium
CAGGTTCGCTCCGTAAGATACCAAGTGCCGCAAGCTCTTCAAGCTTGCATCTTGATGTTATCCCGAGCTGTTTGGCAGGTTCGCTCCGTAAGATACCGAGTGCCGCAAGCTCCGCCGAGCTTGCATCTTGACGTCATCCCGAGTTGTTTGGCAGGTTCGCTCCGTAAGATACCAAGTGCCGCAAGCTCTTCAAGCTTGCATCTTGATGTTATCCCGGTTTGCTTGACAAATCCGTTACCACAACCGAGCCTCTCCAAGGCTCGAGATGTGGAAGTATCTTCCCTATCCCTACGTTAAGCCTCTCACGAGGCTGAGCGCAGGGTTTGACTTGTTGCTTTGCTTCGCAACGTGCACCAAGCTAAACCTTGACTAGCACTAAGCAACTGCGTCCGGCTAAAGGGTTCCCACAATTGCAGTCCTTCCAGGACTGCTCACATGTGCCGTGTCTCCGAAACGGCACATGTCCCGGTTCGCTTCACAGATTCACTTCACAAATCTATCACCACAACCACGCCCCTCCAGGGCTTCAGGTTCACTCCGCAGGTTCGCTTGGGAAGCCGCGGCATGCCGCAGCACTACAGGTGGGTGGCTTCCGGTTCACTCCGCAGGTTCACTTGGGAAGCCGCGGCATGCCGCAGCACTACAGGTGGGTGGAATCCGGTTCACTCCGCAGGTTCGCTTGGGAAGCCGCGGCATTTGGGGTAAATTAGACTAATTAGCCTAATAAGACGAATTTGGCAGGTTTGTTTTGTGGTGATTCAGCACTGCAAGCTAATTATGCATTATGAATTATGCATTATGCATTAAGAATAAATGCCGCGTCACTACAGGTGGGTGGAATCTCGGGTTTGAAATGCGGGTTTTGGGGCGAATTTTTGGAAAAATGTGGTTTTGTTATAAAAAAATTATGTGGAAAGGGAAAAATGTTTTATATTTGCAAAATATTGAAGAATAACCCTAATGATTAACTTTTGAAAAACTATTTGAGGCTGTTTATGTTGTAAGTGGCTTTCAAATTAAGTCTATTTTATTATGAAAACGAGGACAAATCATTTCTTTTTGTTTCTGTTGTGTGTATTGTTTTTTTCACACAGTGATGTTTATGCTTCGGTTGACTGGACTACTAATTTGTGTGGCACCTCCGGAACAATAACTATATCGGATAACGTAGAATTTAAGTGTATGCAGGTTATTCCTGATGGTGTTACGGTAACTATCAATGGGTCTTTGGATTCTGACGGAATGCCTATGTATTCCTTTTGGAATAAGTTGTATCTTGATTCGCAATCCACCATATCTACAAACGCTTGGTGTATGTTTTCAATAGAGCCGGGTGGAACGCTCATCATCAATAATATGGATATAAACGGAAATGCACACCACACATACAGTGATAGTTTTGATTTTGCCGGAACTAACGAATCATTTAGGATTGGTGTGGAGCCCGGATGGGAGGACAATGCAGACTATAGGCCATTGCCATACGGTGCTTTTCACAATAGCGGGCATCTTGAGTTACATAATTGCAAGGTTCACGATATAGTTTCCAAGCAGTTTTATATTGGGACAGATGAGGAGAACAAAAAAAGACAAGAAAGGTGGCGTGGAAATGGAACTATCACGATAGCATCAAATCCGCTTGGCAGACTCGCAACAAGCGTGATTCCTTCTGATGGCAAAAGCCTATATACAAAGCTTGTGAACTGTAAATTTTATGAGAATATATTTTATTCAGGCTCTGTGATTTATACAAGACACTTAAATACAGGAGCAGGAGCTACAAACAAAATTTATATAGAAAATTGTGAAATTTATCATAATGTACAAAGAGAATGTAATTCCTTGGAAGGAAATCGTTGGGGAGGAATTATCAGAACGGAGGGAAGTAGCAAGGCGGAAATTACATTAAAAAACACCACTATTCGCGATAATTTTGCCAATGGAGAGTGTTCAGGAGTGTTTTTCAATGCAAAAAATATTAGTTTTGACGGATGTACTATCACGGGTAATAGGACAGAATGGTACGGAGGTGGCTTGCGACTTGAATCAGACTGTACGTTTACGGGAAGTCCGACAACAATAAGCGGCAACTATGCAAAACTTTATGGTGGAGGTATTCACTTTTATGGTTATGCAGCAGGTGGCTATTCAGAAGCGGTGGATTGGACATACGATATAAATAGCAATATGATTGTCACTGATAACGAAGCCGGAGAAAAAGGTGGAGGTATTGCATTTGATTTCACAGCGAAAACAAAACTGCCTGCAAATTCAACAATAACGGCAAACATTAATGGATGTACTATTGAAAATAACACAGCCGGACTTTATGGCGGAGGAATCTATGCGGTAAACAATACAGACCCTGCAAAAAATTATAAAATCACTATCAACCTTAATGCCGGAAATATAGGCAAGGAAAATGATATCTATTATACAAGGGCTAATAAGGCAAATACCGGAGGAGGTATATACATTGATGGTATGGATATTTCTTCAAATCAGCCCGGTGCAATAAATGTGACATGTAATAAGGCAGATTATCGAGGTGGCGGTATTTATTCAAATAATGGCAATGTGACATTTATGGGCAACCTGAATTTGACACATAATGTAGCAGACCCATATTATTCAGGTGAAAATCCCGCAGCAGGCGGCGGCTTGTGTATAGAGGGAGGCTCTCTGACGGTGAACAATGCCACAGTGAAAAATAATGAATCACGTGATGGTGGAGGTATTTATGCCGGAGGTGGATGTAAGGTAACAATCACGGAAGGTAATATTTCAGGCAATACGTCACCTAATGGTTGGGGTGCGGGCTTACGTGTCAATGATTCTACTGTAGAACTTAAAAACGGAGATATAGAAGGTAACAATTGTACATATAAAGCAGGAGGAATTTGCTTGATTAATTCCACTATGAAAATTACCGGTTCCGGTACAATAAAGCAAAATACATCCGGAGAAGATGGTGCCGGCGTATTTGCCCAAAACTCTGAATTTACTATGAATAGCGGTACAATATCATGGAACGAAGCAGCAAATAGCGGTGCCGGAATATTTGCACAAAACTCCACCGTGACGGTGAATAATGGTACAATCTCCGGAAACACTGCCAATATAAGTGGTGGCGGCATATACTTTGAGCTAACCGAGGCGGTTGAGAAAACGCTTAAGTTTGGTGGCGGTGAAATAAAAAACAATCATGCTACAACAGGTTCCGGTGGCGGTGTTTATATCAGCGGACGTCTCAGTGATGGCGTTGTGACTCCTGCGAACTTTATCATGAACGCAGGTACGGTATCAGGCAACGATGCTCTGCGAGTGGCTACTGACGAAGAAATTGTAGATGACTATAAAGCTGCGGTGAAACTCGGAGCAGGTGGTGGCATTTATATCCAAGAAGGACATGCAACGCTTGGAGTGGCTGGTAGCAGTGAAAAATGCGAAATCAGTGGTAATACATGCGGACAGTATGGTGGCGGCATATATATGACGAGTTCGGTAGGAACGGGTGTTTTTTCATCTACACTTACTATGAATAACGGAGTAGTGGACGGTAATACAGCAGGAAAGCGTGGCGGCGGCATCTATATGAAGCAGTCCGTACTGACGATGAACGGCGGTGACGTGACGCATAATACTGCTACGCGAGAACATGCCGGAGGTATTGACCTTAACAATACCGTATTTACTATGACCGGCGGAAATGTGAGCTGGAATAAAGCAGCAAAACGCGGTGGTGGTATTTATTACAATAACGTGGCTGACACCGGCTTAGGAGATGATTGGAAAGACCGAGATTTCATATTCTCCGGTGGTACTATCTCTCACAATAGTGCAGGAGTGGATTATACAAACAATCCCGGTGAATACGATGCCGCTAAAGCGGGTGAATACGGTGGCGGAGTGTGTATTTATACGGGAGCAAACGGTGATACGAATGGTTCAAAGTTAGAGCTCTCCGGTGGAACAATAGAATATAACTATGCAGCCAATGGCGGTGGTGTGTATTACAATGGTTGGGGTTGCACAACGCTGACGATTGAAAATACAAATATTGAGAATAACACGTCTTTTATAGGCGGCGGACTGTTGGCATACCATGGTGCAATAAAGTACACGAGCGGTCGTATCCGCTTCAATAATGCTAAATTGAGACCCGGGCAAACGGAAAATCTTACAGGTTTCACTATGAACCATGAAAATCACTGTACCTGGGATAGCTATGATGATCAAGTGAAGACTAATTTGAGCGGACTTGGCGGCGGCATTTTCGGAAATAGTGTCGATTTGACAATAAGTGGTAAGACTTTCGGACTTTATTCCAATCTTGCAGATGTAGCTGCAGATGACCTCCTGATGAATGGTGGTGTAGATGATTATTCTACTACTATCAATTTGCCCGAAATCTCTGATATGACTATTGATGGCTTTGATGTGCCGATAGAATCATTATTCTGGGCACAAGACTATATAAAAGACGATACCGGGTATTGGAATAGACCTGTGGATTCCACAAACGAAGTGTCTATAGACCGTTTCCGCACAAAACTGTATAATATCGCTACCGATATAGGATATATAGAAAGTGGAAAGACAAATAATTATTATCGAGACTATATATGTGCAACTCTGGGATATAAACTTGTAGAGGTGACGTTGAAAAAGAGCGGACTTAAGCCCGGTGAGAGTGCTATCATCAATCTTTACCGCAAAAATGATGTTCAGCAGTCAGATAAACCGCAGTATCAGGTTGTGTTGACGGGAAATGCGGAGGGTACCACGGTGTCAAGGAAGGTATATCTTCAGCCGGGTGCATGGACAGTGCTTGAGAGCGACTGGAGTTGGGCATATAATGCAGCAGTAGCGGAAGATACTCCGGAAGCGGAGAAAGCAACAGTGCTCGGTCGCCCTGCTATAATCCGCACTCTGATTGATGACAGCTCAAACCGCGTATTTTCTTTCGTGAATGCTCCTAAAGAGAACACTCCGCCTCATGCAGAGGACTTGAAGCCTAATGAAATACATTAGGCAACACCGGGAATGATGGGAAAATGTGAAGCCCTGGAGTGATGGGAAAAATGTGAAGCCCTGGAGTGATGGGCTCTTGGAAGAATTAGGCAAATTTTTTCGCTGAATGCCGGGTAAAGCAGAATGAAGTGCCGCGGCGGAGTGAATAGGCATCAGCATTGTATCGGAGATACGATGCTGATGAGAAGCCCTGGAGGGGCTTCAATCGTGGTAAACGCCGGGTTCAGCTTCGGAGAAGCTGAACCCGGTGATGGTGAGGAAGATAGGATATACGAGCTTCGGAGATGCTCGGTTGTGATAACGAATATTCAAGCAAATCTGTTACCACAACCGAACCCCTCCAGGGTTCGATATAGAGATAGTCGCCTGTCTGTCACCGGGTTAAGTGTCTCCGACACTGAACCCGGCGTTTACCACAACCACGCCCCTCCAGGGCGTGTTGCCCTATCGTATCTCCGAAACGATAGGGCTTCCGGTTCTCTTCGCAGGCTCATCTCGGATGCCGTGGCATTGGAGAAATTATGGCATCACGGTGGTGAGCTTGTAAATTTCTGTGGTGGAGGGCGTTACGCGGAAAAGGTTTGAGGTCTTGATGCCCGGAATCCAGACAATTTCGCCGTTACGGGTGAGGATGCGGATTTTTTCCTTTTCCGTGAGGGAGAGCTTGCAGTTTGTGAAGATGTCGCTGAGTTTTTTGGACTTGCCGTTCAGCCCGAAAGGTTTCATTTTGTCGCCCTGCTGCCAGGGACGAAGCTCCCACACGGGGTTGCCCTCAAAAATTGTGGCATCAAAAAATGCGATGTTCGGGTCGTTGCACGGCACAAAAATCGTTACTTTCTCAATGGTGAAAAACGGATTTTCCGCAGTTTCAGATAAGTCAAGGCGGACTGCAACAGCTTTTTCCTTGGAAATGGGACTTATTTGCAAAGTGCTGCGACTTGTAACAGCCTTATATTCATGGGAATAAAACTCTTTGCCGGAAATGCCGCGAGAGGCGAAAATATCGTCGGTGGTGCTGCGATTAAAGCCTAAAGGCGAGAGCAGATGGTAAAGCAGAGCGGCAGGGTGTGTCGTTGCATTTTCCAGTGCCGCAAAGTTCAGTTCTGAATCGCTTAAAATGCGGGATTTCAAACTGTTAATCATGTCGCTGAAGAGCATTTTGTCCTCGCTAAGACATTCTGCGGAGTGTGAGAGATTTTTGCGAGCCTCCGGGAAAAATGCCTCTATCGCAGGCAAAATCTCGTTGCGGATAGCGTTTCGCTGCACATCGGAAACAAGGTTGGAACTGTCTGTGACATAGTCAAGTCCACGTCGTTGAAGGTATTCCGTGATTTCTGTTTTGCTGAAGCGGAGCAGCGGGCTGACACGCCTGGCATTTTTTGCGGAAATACCTGCCGCACCGGCTATACCCGTGCTACGCAGCAAGTTAAGGAGCATAGTTTCCACGTTGTCTTCGCGGTGATGCCCCGTGGCTAAAGCCTGAGCGGAATATTTTTCTCTGAGCGTTTCAAACCATTCGTAACGCAGTGAGCGACAAGCCATTTCAAGCGATTCTCCTGTTTGTGCCATACGTTGCGGCACGTCAAAATCCGTTTTTTCAAGTGTTACGGCGAGTTTTGAACAAATAGCCTCCACATGACGCTCATCGCGACAACTTTCTTCGCCGCGGAGGTGAAAATTGCAGTGTGCGGCAATGCAATTATATCCGAGCGACGTCAGTACCGCCAGGAGTGCCACGGAATCCGCTCCACCGCTGATGGCTACAATCACGTTTGAGCCGTCGGCTTTCAGCAAGTCCGCTTCACGGATGAAATTTGCCGTTTTCTGTTCAAAAATGTCCATATTTTCAATCACTTAGGCTTTTTCACAGGTTCCATGTGAATGTTCACGTATGTTTCATTGCCGTATTTTTCACGGAGTCGGCGTTCAATGGCAGTGGCAGTGTCGTGAGCCTCATAGAGAAGAGTGTTTCCGTCCATGCGGATGTGCACGTTTATGGCATATTTGTTGCCTATGCGGCGAGTACGCAGGTGGTGCGGCTCGCTCACTTTGTCAAAAGAGAGGATTATTTTCACTATCTCGTCTTCAATTTCCGGTGGCAGCGAACGCTCCAGCAGGTCGTCAACGCCATTTTTTGTAAGCACGTATGCCACTTTTATGATGAAGAAACTCACCACAATAGCGGCGATAGGGTCTAAAACGCTCCATTTTTCGCCAAGCACGATGGCTCCGCCTATGCCGATAGCCGTGCCGATAGATGAGAGAGCATCGCTGCGGTGATGCCAAGCGTTTGCTATAACTGCTGTAGAATCAAGGTTTTTGCCTTTGATAGCGGTGTACTGATAAAGTCCTTCTTTCACGGCAATGGAGAAGAGTGCAGCCACCAAGGCGAGTATGCCCGGTGAAGGCAAAACTTCGCCGTTTATCACTCGGATTACGTCTTTTGTGCCATTGTAGAGAATGCCTAATCCTATGAGAAACAGCATAATACCTATAACCACAGTGGCGAGAGTTTCGTATTTGCCGTGTCCGAACTTATGTTCTTTGTCTTCCGGCTTGGAAGAAATTTTCACGAACAGCAGCACTATGATGTCTGTCACGAAGTCTGAAAGTGAGTGTACGGCGTCTGCAAGCATAGCGGCACTGTTTCCGATAAAGCCTGCCACGAACTTGAATATAAGTAGCACCACGTTGGCAAAGCTACCGATTAGTGTCACTTTATAAATACCTCTTTCGCGTTCTTGATTAGTCATTTTTTTGGTTTTTGATAAATGAGCCGTAAAGTTACAAATAATATTTTAGATTTCATAGAGTTATGAGAATGATGAGAATGATGAGAGTGATGAGAGTGATGAGATTGATGGGAGTGATGGGAGTGATGAGAATGGTGGGAGAGATGAGAATGATGGGAGTGGTGGGAGAGATGGGACTGTAGTGACGCGGCATGCCGCGGCTTCCCAAGCGAACTTGCGTAGAGCACCGGGATAACGCCAAGATGCAAGCTTAAAGTAATGCATAATTCATAATGCATAATGCATGATTAGTCGGTTGTGCAGAATCAGTCCAAGTGAACTTGCGTAGAGCACCGGAAGCCCTATCGTGTCGGAGATACGATAGGGCTACACGCCCTGGAGGGGCGTGGTTGTGATGGCAGATTTGTGAAGTGAATCTGTG